>NZ_JAMOKU010000015.1:0-116912 GCF_023656845.1 Parabacteroides sp. Y3-G-102
AGTCTTTTAATGCTAAAATTAAGGCGTTTAGAGCTGCTTTAAGAGGAGTAACGGATATAAAATTCTTTCTTTTCAGACTTACAAAGCTGTATGCTTAATCCCCCAGGTTTATCGGGTGAGCCGTTATGGAATTACGTACTGCGAATGTTACCCGATATATCATGCCTCTGCGGGAAGGCGGATCATTGCCTGCTTTAGCGGAGGCGGACGATGAGTTTAAATATGTCGTTAAGTTCCGGGGAGCCGGACATGGGACAAAAGCCTTGATAGCCGAGGTGATCGGAGGTGAGATCGCTCGTTGCTTGGGTTTCCATGTACCAGAATTGGTCTTCCTGAATCTTGACGAGGCTTTCGGGCGGTCGGAAGGTGACGAGGAGATACAAGACTTACTACAAGCAAGTCAAGGGCTCAATCTGGGATTACATTTTTTATCCGGAGCCTTGACTTTCGATCCGGTAGTCAATCGTGTAGATCCCAAACTCGCCTCACAAGTCGTATGGCTCGATGCTCTTTTGACAAATATAGACCGCACGGTCCGGAATACGAATATGTTGATATGGAATAAAGAACTTTGGCTCATCGATCATGGAGCTTCCTTATTTTTCCATTTCTCATGGGTAAATTGGCAAAAACATGCGATCGGCCCTTTCATCCATATCAAGGATCATGTATTATTGCCACAAGCGACGCTGCTGGAGGAAGTAAACAAAGATTTCAAACGTATCTTAACTGAAGAGAAAATTCGTGAGATCGTAGGTCTAGTACCCGACGATTGGTTGCATTGGAACGATAGTCCCGGTACGCCTCAAGAGATACGTGATGTATATATCCGGTTTTTAATTGACCGAATCGCCCATTCTGACACGTTTATAAATGAAGCTCGACATGCAAGACAAACACTTATATGAATATGCCGTAATCCGTATCGTGCCGAAAATCGAACGGGAGGAGTTTATCAATGTAGGCCTTATCATGTTCTGTAAACGGCCTAAATTCATCAAGGCTCGCTATCATGTAGACGAGGAGAAACTTCGTCTGTTCACATCAGATATAGATAAAGAATCTTTGTGTACGAATCTCCACGTTTTCGATAAGATATGTTCCGGCGCGAAGGATGGAGGTCCTATAGCCAGCCTAGATATTCCGGAGCGCTTTCGTTGGCTTACCGCCATAAGAAGTGCCTCTATCCAAACCTCGCGTCCACATCCCGGTTTTTCCAACGATCTAGAACAGACATTTGAGAGATTATTTCAAGAATTAGTCTTATAGATAATAAACATAAATCTCCGTATCACGATAAAAGAAAAAAGACGGATCGTCCAAACAACCCGTCTTTCCTTATAGAACTAATAGATATTATACTTATCCTCTTAAGTCCGCATCCATAGCGGCGGCAGCCTTACGACCGTCTCCCATCGCCAGAATCACGGTAGCTCCACCACGAACGATGTCACCACCGGCATACACATCGCCTAAAGCGGAGCGCATACTGTCTTCCTCCACTACGATCGTACCCTTCTTGCTCACCTCCAAGCCTCCAAAGGCACGGGGTATTAATGGATTCGGAGATACACCGACGCTAACGATCACCTCATCCACATCGATTGTTTCGATAGCTCCCTCGATAGGTACCGGACGACGGCGACCAGAGGCATCCGCCTCACCTAGCTCCATCTTCTGCAAGCGCATCTGTTTCACACGGCCTCTTTCATCACCTATATATTCGATCGGATTATGAAGCGTCATGAACTCCACACCTTCTTCCTTCGCATGTTTCACCTCTTCCAGACGGGCAGGCATCTCCTCCTCGCTACGACGGTAGACAATCATAGCACGCTCAGCGCCCAGACGGCGAGCGGTACGGACAGAGTCCATAGCGGTATTGCCACCTCCGATCACGGCCACCTTCTTCCCTTGTAGCACCGGCGTATCACTTTCCGGATTCGCCGCATCCATCAAGTTTACACGGGTCAAATACTCGTTGGACGACATCACGCCCACAAAGTTCTCACCCGGAATGTTCATAAAATTAGGCAGACCGGCTCCACTTGCCACGAACACGCCCTTAAAGCCATCCGCATGCAAATCATCATAACTGATCGTCTTGCCCACGATACAATCTTTCTCAAACCGTACGCCCATCTTACGAAGGCCATCAATCTCCACGTCCACGATCTTATTCGGTAGGCGGAACTCCGGGATACCATATTTCAATACACCACCGATCTCATGCAATGCCTCGAACACAGTCACATCATATCCACGCTTCGCCATATCTCCGGCAAAAGACAATCCGGCAGGACCGGAACCTACCACGGCAATCTTGATACCGTTCTTCTCCGCAATCTCCGGAACCGAGATATTACCGCTCTCACGTTCGTAATCAGCGGCGAAACGTTCCAAGTAGCCAATGGCAACCGCTTCCTTACCCATTTTCAAATGGATACACTTGCTCTCACATTGTTTCTCCTGCGGACATACACGACCGCAAACAGCGGGCAGGGCACTTGTCTCTTTCAAGGTCTTAGCGGCCTCCAAGAATTCCCCACGCTCGATATTCTTGATAAAAGTAGGTATATTGATATTTACCGGACATCCCTGCATACAAGTAGGATTCGGACAATCCAGACAGCGCTCGGCCTCTTGCATAGCCTGTTCTTTTGTCAAGCCTAAGTTAACTTCCTCCAAACGGGTACGACTCCGGTATTCCGGGTCCAACTCGTTCATCTTCACACGGGGGATATCCGCACGTTCTTTATTTTTCTTGCTTTTGCGAAGCGCCTCCCGCCAAGGTTCGGCACGACGAGCAGCGATTAATTCTTCTGTTGTCATGATTCAATTACGTGGTTTCGTTATTTCTTCTCTATATCCTTATAAGCGCCGAGGCGCATGATCATCTCATCAAAATCCACTTGATGAGCATCGAACTCCGGTCCGTCCACACAAACGAACTTGGTCTTCCCGCCTACCGTAATACGGCAAGCACCACACATACCCGTTCCGTCCACCATGATCGTATTCAAGGAAGCTACGGTAGGAATCTCGTATTTCTTTGTAAGAGCGGAAACGAATTTCATCATAATAGCCGGACCGATCGTAACGCATAAATCCACCCTCTCCCGGTTGATCACGCTCTCCACGCCATTCGTCACCAAGCCTTTCATACCATACGATCCGTCATCGGTCATGATAATTACCTCATCCGAGTTTTGGCGCATCTGCTCCTCAAGGATCACCAAGTCCTTGGTACGGGCCGCCAATACGACGATCACACGATTTCCTGCCTTATGGAAAGCCTCCACGATCGGCAACAACGGAGCGACACCTACGCCACCACCGGCACAAACAACCGTTCCAACCTTCTCGATATGGGTAGCCTGCCCTAACGGACCCACCACATCCGTGATATAGTCACCCTCGTTCAATTCACAGATTTTACGGGATGAGCCGCCTACCGCTTGGATCACCAAGGTGATGGTACCTTTCTCGGTATCCGCCCCGGCAATGGTAAGAGGTATACGTTCGCCTTTTTCGCCAACCTTCACGATCACGAAGTGACCGGCCTTGCGGGAGCGGGCGATCAAAGGAGCCTCGACTTCCAGCTTCACCACGTTGGCTGAGAAATGTTCTTTACTTACAATCTTATTCATTATAATCGCTACTGTTGATAGTTTGTCTTGTTTTGCTGGCAAAAATAAGATAAAAAAGTGAATATAGCCCTATTTTCCTTAACAAAAGGCTTTATTCAAACAAACCTTCATCACGCACTAACATCAAAATAGCGGAATGAGGAACAATCAAGAACTTCTCGTCATTAAAATTGATCTCGTAAGCGGCATTCTGCAAATAGACAGCCAAATCACCTTCACGGGCTTGAAGCGGCAAGTATTGCACCTCCTCCCCTTTCTTTTTCTCCCAGACCTCATGCTCCTCAGATTGAGAAGGCAACGGATATCCGGGCCCCGTCTTTATGATATAACCCGCTTGTATCTTCTCCCCTTGTTGAACCGAGGGAGGCAGATACAATCCGGTCTTAGTCTGGCTCTGTGGATTCTTAGGCTTAATCAATACTTTATCGCCTATCATCAGAAATTTATCGATGTCTTTTTGATCTATGGATAGTTGCATGATTATAAGATGTTAAATTTTTATTTCGCGAACTTACGGAAAGTTTACCGAACAAAAAACCCTGTTCATCGAATAATTCCGCCAGTTCACTGATTCTATTTTTTATACTTCTCTCCTTGATTTACATTTGCACCGTTAGGACTTGTGAAAGCCCTAACAAACCGGTTCATCATACAGACCGGCAGAATAGGTAAACATTAAAGAAAAAGGACACCTGCCGGTGTCCTTTTTCTTTGCCCAGACGGATAAAAAACAAAAGAATTCCACCAAAAGTTGTTCGCCGATTAAAAAGGCTTTTTCACCGAATAGATAAAGGCATTCATTGATTTTTATTGGTCTTCGTCTAAACAAACCTTAATATTGCCTCAGTTTACTAGACTTTATTAACCTATTTATTATGAAACACAGACATGCGATCTTTAAAAGCAGGCTAGGATTGGCCTTATGCTTTTTATTGGCAGGCGGTGCTATCATACCGCAAAGTTCCGTATTAAAAGCGGAAACCTCCGTTACGCAACAATCCCGGAAAATAACGGGTACGATCACCGACGCTAAAGGAGAGCCCCTATTAGGTGTTAACGTAGTCGTAAAGGGTACCACGAACGGAACGATCACCGATCTGGATGGTAAATACGTATTAGAAGTAGAGCCGAATGCCATTCTGGTCATCTCTTACATCGGGTACGTAACTCAACAAACACCTGCAAGCGGGAACGTCATGAACATTACCTTAAAGGAAGACACCCAAAATCTAGACGAGGTAGTCGTTGTCGGTTACGGTACCCAACAGAAAAAGGACATCACAGGTTCCGTAGCGGTTATCGATACCGAAGAGCTATTGGCGTCTTCCGGTTCTTCCGCCACACAACAGTTGCAAGGTAAAGCGGCGGGCGTAAACATCGGTACCTCCGGTGCTCCCGGTTCAGCCACGATGGTACGCATCCGAGGTATTAATTCCATCAATGACAACGGACCTTTGTATGTTATCGATGGCGTATCCACTCGTGACCAAGACCTAAGCTCTATCAATCCCAATGACATCGAGAGTATGCAAGTATTGAAAGACGCCTCTTCCGCTGCGATCTACGGAGCGCAAGCAGCGAATGGCGTCATTTTGATCACGACCAAGAAAGGGACAAAAACGGGACAACCGAGATTAACCTATGACGGATATTACGGTTTCTCTAAAACAGGTAAACGCTATGACGTCTTAAACGCTTATGACCGTATTGATGTTGAATGGCAAGCCTCGAAAAACAATCTGGACCTAACGGGAGCTAGCGCCAACGGAGAATTACCTTTCCACCAGCAATTTGGAAGCACTTCCGACTCTTGGGTTAATCATCTCCCTAATTACATGACCGTAACCGGCGCCGGTGGTAGCACCTCCATCGATCCTAGCGATTACGATCAAGCGAACAACGTTGTCTATGCGCCCGTAGGCGATACGAATTGGTGGGATGAGATCAGTCAACTCGGTTGGATGCAGAATCATCAGCTGTCCTTGTCTGGAGGTACCGATAAAGGGCAATACACCATGAGCATGAACTATTTCGACCAGCAAGGTACCGCTATCGAATCTTATTTCACACGCTATCAAGCACGTGCTAATTCGTCGTATAACGTCCGCCCATGGTTGCGATTCGGAGAGAACCTAACTTATAGTTTTAGCAAAAACAACGGACTTAGCTTCTCAGGTACAGAGTCCAACATCTACTCATGGACTTATCGGGCCTCTCCTTATGTACCGGTTTATGACTATGCGGGCAATTATGCAGGCTCCTTATTCGCCGGGACCGGCAATTTCCAGAATCCTGTAGCTATTCGTGAAAGGAATAAGGATAATTATGCCACTACCCAACGTGTATTTGGCAACGTATATGGAGAGGCAGACCTATGGACTGGACTGACTTTTAAAACAAACTTCGGTATCGATTATCGTAATGACTATTCTTACTCGATGACTAAAAACAACCCAGAGTTCTCCGAGTCCGGCGGTCAAAATAACTTTTACGAAAGTAATTACTTTAATTATCGTTGGGTTTGGACCAACACGTTATCTTTCAGCCGAACATTCAATGAGATCCATTCCTTGAACATCTTATTGGGAACAGAGGCTATTCGGGACGGTTTAGGCAGATCCCTCAACGCACGTAGATATAACTATTTATTCGAAGACAATACCAATACATACACCTTGGATATGGGCGAGAACAATAGCCAACGTACCAATTCTTCCACTTACAATGGAGAATTCGCGCTATTTGGTATGTTTGCCCGTGCAGACTATGGATATAAGGATAAGTATCTATTAACCGGTATTATCCGCCGGGACGGTGTTTCCCGTTTCTCGGAAAATAATCGTTACGGAGTCTTTCCATCTATCTCCGCCGGTTGGCGTATGTCAGAGGAGGCATTTATGGAACCAAGCCGAGATTGGCTGGACGACTTAAAGATACGAGCCGGTTACGGCATCACGGGTAACTCAGAGATTCCTGTCGCGACTAATTTCGCCAATTTGTTCACGACCAGCACCTCCTATACGAATTACGACATGACCGGAGCGAACAATAGCGAGACAACCGGATTCCGCCTCAGTACCTACGGTAACACTGATACGAAATGGGAAATGACCAAGATGGTCAACTTGGGTCTGGACGCAACCTTCCTGAATGGTAAATTCAGCGGTTCATTCGAATGGTATACGAAGAAGACATCCAATATGTTGATACAAGCGGCCTACACCTCGATGGCCGGAGAATCCGGAAGCCCTTATATCAACTTCGGAGATATAAAGAACACCGGTTTCGACTTCATGTTTAATTACCGTGACCGAAAAGGAGACTGGGCATGGGATCTATCCTTGAATTTATCCCATTATAAAAATGAGGTCTTGAAACTCGCGGAAGCTGACGATTATTCTCTATGGGCTAGCGGTACGCGCATCGAAGGATACGTAACCCGTACGACAAAAGGACATGCCGTGTCTGAATTCTGGGGGTTGAAGCAAAATGGTTTTTATGAGTCCGTAGCCGATGTTATGGCAACCAAGCCATTCGGACAAAGTGATATCACAGAGGCAGACGCTGCCGCTTATGTCGGCCGCTTCCGTTTCGAGGACTTGAACGGAGACGGCAAATTGGATGATAGCGACCGGACCTTTATCGGCTCTCCTCATCCGGACTTAACCGGAGGCCTCAACGCCACGTTAACATGGAAAAACTGGGACTTTACTATGTTCTGGAACTTCTCTATCGGCAATGACTTATATAATAACACAAAATATTTTACCGATTTCTGGACTTTCAACGGTAATAAATCCTCACGCCTCAGAGATCAATCATGGACATTGAATGGCGATAACAGTAATGCTATCCTTCCTATGCTGAATACGGAAGATAACTATTCCGGAGCTTATTCTAGCTCTTATTACGTAGAAGACGCCTCCTTCTTACGCCTGAAAAATCTCGTATTGGGATATTCCTTGCCTAAGGAATTACTCAAGAAGGCTGGTATCCAGAATCTCCGCCTGTATTTACAAGCCGAGAATATCCTTACGGTCACCGGATATACAGGCTTGGACCCAGAGTTTACCAACGCCTATTTACGGCAAAGCGATTCTGACACCGACGGAGCCGGACGTGTAGACTTAAAAAGAGGAGTCGATATGGGAGGCTGGCCTACAACTATGCGATTCTTATTGGGCGTGAATTTTACTTTCTAAATCCATTTTACTATAAAAACGACTATTATGAGACATAAAATATTAATAGTAAGCGCAGTTGCTTTATTTACCTTGAGTTCTTGCGGTGAGGATTTTCTATATAAAGCTCCTCAAGGCAGTATTGACCAAGAAGCATTAACAAATGCTGAAGGGGTTGAGTTATTGGTGGTCAACGCTTATGCCGGTTTGACCCGGCCGACCGGATATGACAATATGTTCAATTGGGTATTCGGTGGTGTATACGGAGGTGACGCTAATAAAGGCTCCGAATCCAATGACCAATCCGTATTGAACTCCGTAGAGACGTATGCCGTCACGGCCACAAACGACTATTTACAGAATAAGTGGAAAGACGCATATTATGGAGCACAACGTTGCAACTTAGCACTCAATGTGATGAAAGAAGCGGCAGACATGGATGAGACAACCAAGGCCTACCGGACCGCGGAGCTAAAATTCTTACGTGCCCTATTCATGTTCGAAGGGGTAAAGATTTTCGGACCGACCGGCATGCCCTATATCGACGAGACGATCGCCGCTGAAGAAAATGACCCGAAAGTTCATAACGGTACGGACATCTATCCTAATATTTTAGCAGACGTAGAAGCGGCCATTGAAGGATTACCCGAAAAACAGACCGAAGTGGCACGCCCTACGAAAACAGCGGCAAAAGCGTTAAAGGCTAAAATACTAATGCAACAAGGTGATATGACAGCCGCCAAACCGATCTTGGCCGATATTATCGCAAACGGATTAAGCCCTAAAGGAGAGAGATTAGCCTTACAAGATGATCTGGACGCAAATTTTAACGCAACTACCGAAAATGGGAAAGAGTCTATTTTTGAGGTACAATTCTCTGTCGGAGCCAATAATAACGGGAATTACGGATTTTTACTGAATTATCCTCATAACACAGGCCCCGGTGGATGTTGCGGATTTTATCAACCCTCTTACGAACTGGTAAACTCATTCCAAGTAGACGAAAACGGACTTCCTTATCTTGACGGAGAGTACAGAAATAAAAAATCCGTAACAGAACGTGTTACCGATTATGATTACATCTCTAAGAATGATAAAACAATCGCCGTGGACCCTCGTTTAGATTTCGCCGTAGGACGTATGGAGATTCCCTATAAAGATTGGGGATTGCCTGCTAATGATTGGATACGAAATGTAAGTAGCGGTGGTGTATTCCTACCGAAAAAGCATGTCTATAGCAAAGCGGAACAGGATGCCGGATTAGCTGGCTCCACCTATTCATCCGGCTGGGCTCCCGGTTCTGCCATGAATTTACAATATCTATGCTTACGTGATTGTAAATTGTTATACGCAGAATGCCTAGCGAACGACGGAGAATTAAGTGCCGCCATGCAGCAAGTAAACGATATCCGTGAACGTGCAGCCAAACCGGATAATATCATTTATCTGGAAGACGGAACGCCTGCCGCCAATTATTTAGTGAAACCTTATCCATCCAGTCACGCCGCATTCAGCAACAAGGAAACTTGTATCAAGGCGATTCATATGGAACGTAAGCTGGAACTTGCGATGGAAGGACAACGATTTTTCGATCTGGTTCGTTGGGGAGGTGATTATATGAACAAGGAATTGACGGCATATATAAATTATGAGAAGCAATACCTAACTAAATTCTATGGTGTATCCGCTCCAACCGCTTCTAAGACGATGTTCCCGCTTCCCGAGACAGAGATACAGACCGCAGGAAACGATGAGAACGGCCAAGCTTATCTGGTACAAAATGATGCTTGGAAATAGTCCAATCTCATCCTTCTTATAAACAGAAAGGCGGGCTTCCCGAAAGAAAGTCCGCCTTCACGATTCTTTGTATCTACATTAAATAGAACGTCCCTTGAACACATTCGACTCGCTCGAAGGATAGAGATTTCCCGTAAAGGATATACGGTTGCTATTAAAGTTAGGCGATACCGTGGCAGTACATTTATTCGTACCTTTCGCCATACGGAACGTAACCCTAGCGGATACCGCTACACCCTGCACATTCATCTCGTACATAACGTTTCCTTTTTTGTCAGTCTTCATCTGTACACCGGAAGTTGTTCCATCAACCGTTATACCTCCTATTCCGTTAGGACCGGCCGCCGGAGTATTAAACGCTAACTGAATGGTAGCCTTCTCACCCTTCACCGAAACGAAGTTCGTGTTCGGAGTAACATAAACAAAACTACCGCGCTTAAACTCTATACGATCCGCTTCCAATACGAAATCCTTATTCTTCAAAGCTTGCACCGCTTGTTCAAACAATGCGTTAGCCTCGGCTTCCTCCGCAGCTTTCTTCGCTGCCTTCTCTGCTTTCTTTGCTTCTTTCTCGGCCTGCTTCGCAGCTTTCTCTGCTGACTTGTCCTGCTGTGCCATCATCGACCCTGCACCAAATAATAAAACGGCGAGCAATAATACAATCTTCTTCATATTAACTCATTTTTAAAGGTTTGTCTATAAAAGTACTTTTATATGTACAATAAAAATACAATTAACATCGACATAAGTTCATCTTTAACCCTTATTTTTCACGTTTTTAACATGATACCATAAAAAGCCCCATGCGGTTACCGCCGCGATGAAATCGGAGAAAGGTTGCGCTAGCCAAACGCCATCCAATCCCCAGATCGGAGGAAATAGCAGAATAGCCGGTATCAAGAATAAAACCTGCCGACTTAGACTCAGAAACATCGCTTTCCATGCGACACCGATACTTTGAAAAAACTGGCTGATCGTAATCTGGGAACCGACAACGAAAAAGACCAGCATCGTCAGACGTAATCCATTATCCGTAATCGACACCAATTCGGCATCCGTCGAGAATACGCTAACGATCAGTCTCGGGAATAATAAACTGACGATACATCCTACCCCTGTAATCAAGGTCGATACTATAATAGACAACCGCAAGGTAGCCAATACCCGGTCATGATGCCCAGCGCCATGATTAAACCCGACAATCGGTTGCATCCCTTGGGCGATACCGATAATCAACATAACCAGCAGCATGGCGATACTGGAAATAATACCGCTGGCTCCAATCGCCAAATCGCCTCCATTCTCTTTCAACGCATGGTTCATGATCACCACAACCACACTGCCCGCCAGCTGCATGGAAAATGGAGACATGCCGATCGTAAATATATTCCAAATAATGGAACCTTTCAACCGGAAATATTTCGTATGGAAACGTACGATACTATCCTTGCTGATAAAATGACTCATCACGAAAGCGGCACCGGCGGCCATGGAGATCACCGTAGCGATAGCGGCACCCTGTATCCCCATATCCAGCCAGAAGATAAAGATCGGGTCTAGGATCACGTTCAATACGGCACCGATCATCATCGTGAACATCGCCTTTTTCGGATATCCGGAAGCACGCATCACGGCATTAAAGCTAAAGCTTAATGTAGCCAGCAAATTACCCGGGATAGCGATATATAAATAGTCTTTCGCATAAGGTATCGTCTGCTCGCTTCCTCCGAACCACGTTAACAAATCATCCAAGAAAATCATACTGGGGATAATCGTCAAGGCTCCGATAATGAATGTCAAAGTGAAAGCGTTTCCTAATACGTTATCTGCCAGATCATTCGCCTTACGGCCTAGATGAATGGAGACCCTTGTAGCGGCTCCCGCGCCGATAAACATTCCAAATGCCTGCATAAAGAGTAGTATCGGGAAAGTCAAAGTCAATCCGGAGATAGCTAGCGCACCCACACCTTGTCCGATAAATATACGATCTACGATATTATAAAGAGCATTAACCATGGTCCCGATAACGGCGGGAATCGCGTAATGTACCAACAAACGGCCTATATTCTCATTTTCCAGCCGCCATGTAATCTCATTTGACATATATAACTTATGATTTATGAATTATGATTGAGATCATCTCCGCCACGCTTCCTACGATTCTCGTGCCCTCTTCCGCAGGGAACTGAATACGCAGGCTATCCGGAGCATTACAATAAACACTTATATAATCCTCGCTAACCGACGAGGGCTTAAAGCCATTCCGGATCAAGGCATTCCCAACCCAATAAGAAGTCATAAAATCCCCCTCAACCCCAATAAGCTTTGTTGGAGCTGCCGTATTCAATTTCCCGGTATTCGGATCAAACACGATTCCTTCCTTGCTAAAGAAAGTCTCGAAAGCTCCTCCCATAATCAAGTCCTCCGGCGTTCCACATGCCATTGGGCGACTTTTCTCCTGTAACCATAGACAGTCTCCCAGCTGGATCGCCAAATCAAGATCATGCGTCGATAGCAGAATCGCTTTTTGTTGCTCTACCGCTAAAGTATGTAACAAGACCATAGTCTCTATCCGACTTGTCACATCTAAAAAGGCCGTCGGCTCATCCAACAATATGATGGGGCATTGCTGTGCCAGCGCTTTGGCGATCATGGCTTTCTGACGCTCGCCATCACTAAGTTCCGACACATAATTATAAGCCTTATGAGCGATACCGGCGGCAGCAAGCGATTCCTCGATAATCCTACGATCTTCCTGCCTTAATTGTCCGAAAAAGCCGGTATAGGGATGTCTTCCTAAAGAGACCAACTCGTAAACTGTTATTCCACCGGCATTTGTCTTCTCCGTGAGAACAACACCTACCATCCGGGAAAAATCACCTTGCGAGTAAGAGGCCAACGGCTTTCCTTTCAATTCGATCTCGCCCCCCAGAGAGGGCTGGAAGCCGCACAGCGTACGCAATAAGGTAGACTTTCCCGCACCATTCAACCCGAGAAGGCAAGTCACCTCGCCCGGATATAAATTCAAGTCGAGGGCATCATGCACCAACTTTAGGTGTCCACCTTTCAAAACATATCCAATACTCAGATTTCTTGTCCTTATAACTGGAATCCTTTCCATAACCACTAATTAAAATATTGAATATTCTTCCGGTTTACGATTACATAGATAATAACCGGCGCACCCAGCATAGGTGTCACCGCATTCAAGGGTAAAATCGTGTTGCTTCCCGGTACGACCATCAATAAATTACAAAGCAAGGCGATACAGGAGCCCGTCAACATCGTTATCGGCACCAATATCTTATGATTGGAAGAACCAAGCATCAGCCGTGAGATATGCGGAACCGCTAATCCGATAAAAGAGATCGGTCCGCAGAAAGCGGTAGTCGTAGCGGTCAATATCCCCGTACATAAAAGGATGGCTATTCGTGCCCGCTTGATCCGTATGCCCAGATTAGCGGCATACATCTCTCCCAGCAACAAGGCATTCAGAGGCTTTATCAGCAAGACAGCCAACAGCAACCCGATCAATGCGCAAGTCCCGAAGAAAGGCAATTGTTCCAAGGATACCCCCGAGAAATTACCCAGTCCCCACATCACGAAAGCATGTACCCTATCTGTCGAGGAATAATAGTTCAGTATAGAGATAACCGACGAGGCCAGATAGCCGATCATTATACCGATAATCAAGAGCATGACATTGTTCTTCACCTTCGCAGAGAAATAGATAATCAATCCCAAGATCACGCAAGCCCCTACGAACGCAGCAAGAATCACCGCCATATATCCGCTGATCGGCCAATCCGTAAACTGCCCCAGCGTACCTCCAAAATACAACATGATAGCGGCCACTCCCAGATTAGCCCCATCACTGATACCTAATATAGAGGGTCCGGCCAACGGATTCCGGAATAAGGTTTGCAACAACAGCCCACTCGTAGCCAGTGAAGCCCCCGCCAACAGTGCGGTTATCGCCTGTGGTAAACGAGATTGCAACACGATATTCTGCCATGCGATCTTATCAGATCCCTTCCCCAGTAAAATATCCATCACGTGATCCAAAGGAATCGGTACGGCCCCATACGCCAGCCCTCCCACAAAGAGCACCAAAAGAACCACCCCCAACAACGGATAAAAAAGCAGTGCTTGTTTGTTCATGGCGCGAAGGTATACAAAAAAGCGGAGTTATGTTATACTTCCTCGCAACGTACTAAGTCCCACCCACGGAATTGCAACAACAAACGATGCAGAGTTGTTCCTTCCGACAAACAGCGTACTATCTTATCTTCGCTATACTGCAGTAATTGGTTTCGTCCCTCCAACGCTTGAACCTCCAGTTCGGCATCAGTTGCCGTACGAGTCGCATATTTCAATTCCAAGATATAGCTATGCTTCACGTCCGGATAGCGCTTCTTATCGGGTAAAAGGAAAAAGTCACAATACCCATAGTTCATTTCCAGTTCCGGCTCCACCAAATAATAGGAGGCAAGAGCAAGATAGGCTTTCAGAAAACCTTGCAGGTTCCGCTCGCCTTCCATCGCGTCACGCACGGCTGAATTTTCACGATACGCCTGAGCTACGCTCTCAAAGAAAGGCTTCCAACGGCCATCGTAAGCCATGTCGGTCAACATCACATTCAAATAATGCAAATCAATAGAACTATATTTTTGGTAATAGTCACGAAGAAAACCGAAATATTGCTCTCGTACACAATTATTCGGTATACTCATTTTAATCAAATCTCCCCGTGTACCACACATCGTAAGCAAACCATAATAATAAAGTAGACTACGGAAATTATCTATATCCGTTATTCGCTCAGCGGGGAAAGAAGTATGCAAATCCACGAAGATATCTCCCTCCGCAGCAATCTTTTCGATGGTACTCATACGATCTCCCTCTTGTACGGAGTCGCGATCAATACGTGCCAGCATCTTCAGCTTACTATAGTCCGTTCGGATATTCTTATCGACCATTTCTTCTGGGGCACGATGAAAATCAACTTGCCAACGTAAATAATATAAAGTCATATCACAATTGAAAACCCGATCGTCATCCAAGCTCTTTCTTGCGAAACAGTAATTGTCATACCAAGGCTTCATCTCCGCAATCATTGCCTCAACGTCCCCATTGAGCATATCGTTTTGCTGATAATAATGAAACATCTCACGAACTTCTGTTTCGTCAAAGCCCATCATAGCATTAAAACGAGGATCTACCGAGATATTCCAATCTATATTATATCCACTCGACAAATCATCCAACGTCACAGGGCTTACCCCCATCATGAATATACGGTCAAACATTCCCTTGAATTGCTTGAAATACTCCCGGTAGAAACCACTGGCGTGAGTCAAGTCATGAAACATTTGCTGCCCATGCTCACTCAAAATCACATTGGTAAAGTTGTCGTACTCATCTATAATGAGATACAATGGATATCCCTTTTCCTTCGCTTTTATTTCTATGTAAGCCAATTTAGACTTGGCACTTTCAATATTTTTGACGGTCTCCTTAAAATCCGCGTCATAAAAAGCAGCGTACACATGCGCGAACTGATTAATGATTAAGCTGCAATAATCATTGAAACTTGTCATCAAGTCCGCTCCCGGCATCGAACAGCCCGCTTTAGAGAAATCGAAATAAAGTACCTGATACTTATTCCTTTCACCGGTTGGATGCGTACCAATCCAGAGATCTCCAAAATATGCATCAAAATCATCCTGACGCAATATATCATAATACGTACGCATCATGCTAAGGAATACGCTCTTGCCGAACCGTCTCGGACGGATCAGGAAAAGATAGCTAGGCATCTTCTCGATAAGCGGAAGGTACATCGTTTTATCCACGAAATAGAAATTACCATTCCTTATTCGATTGAAATCTGATATTCCGTAAGGAATTCCTTTCACTTGACTCATATACTGGATAACTTTTATACTTGTTGTAGGCAAAGTTAGTCTATTCCTTGCAATAAGCACTAATATTTAGAAAAAAGAGCAACCACAATGTTTGCAAATGTATTTATTCAAGTTTAGTTCACAAACGAATGCGTCTGTCTGTTGTTTTGGTTCGATAAAACTCGATCAAGTCATTCATTTCAATATTTTGCTTACAGTTCCATTCTCTCAAAAGGAGATGCTTTGGTCGTTGAGAAGCACACTATTTTTGGCTATTGAAGTGAATAACTAACGGCTTGTCGAGTGAATAACTAACGGCTATACCTAGCCGTTAGCTTACGGCTTGGGAAGTGAATAACTAATCACTTGGAAAGCCTTTTACGAGTGACTTAATCAACTGTATACCAGACATATTTCACAAACACATTTTACGACTCAACTAGCTCTTCTACTAAATTAAAGAAGAACCAGAAAATGTAGGTATAGTCAGTCAAAATAAAGCTAGCTTCTTTAAAAGAGCATAACAAATCGCAACACGGACACAAGAACTTGAAGAAATATATCAACTAGTATAAAAATGAGCCCGATAGAATACCGAGCCCATTAAAAATATAGAATGTTTAATTTAACCCCCAATCTATCGGGTTCACTTTTATGAGACAACCTCTTATTTATGCATCTAATTTACTAATATCAAAAAGAGGGCAAAAAGGCTATATGAAAAGTCTCATTCTGCCCTGTTGCCGGACAATAGCCACTTACATCAATACTCGTTCCAATTATACTACTAAATCCTGTACCTGCGCAATTCAAGGTTACATGATTATTTGAAGAACCTATAATCAAGTCCTTAATAGTTGATGTAAATGTATAGGAGGTAAGTACTGGAGAAGTAATATAAACAGAAATCGCCGTTGTTCCTGCAGGAATATGCAAATTACTTCCAATTGAGAAAGTAGAAGATCCGGTAGACGCCTCATACCAACCTTCCACATTGTAAATCACACGAGCCTCATCTACTATATTAACAACAGGATCAACTGGTTTTACTGCAAACGCAACTAACGTACAAGCGAAGGAAGCTAACGCAAAATAAATTACCTTTTTCATAATATTTAATTTTAATGATCTTAGATGAAGCTTACGCCTCATCTAAGATTCCTGTTTAGAAACTTGCATAACCCGGATTCTGAACCAAGTTTGGATTGGTTTGCCATGCGTCTTGAGAAACAGGGAATATTTTTAAATAATCATCTGTTTTTCTTTCACAATTGGATTCAGTCCACATTCCTTTAGTAAAACAGCCAAAACGAATATCATCCTGACGAGAAAAACCTTCCCAAGCCAACTCTAAACGGCGCTCCAATTGGACCTCCTTCAACGTTATGGTTGAATAATTATGGGTGTTATTTCCATAAGCACGTTCACGAATAGCATTGACTAAATTTGTCGCTTCAGCAACACTACCTCCACTACGAAGCAAAGCTTCTGCTTTCATTAAATAAATATCCGCTAAACGAAATAGATGGAAATCGTTCTCCATTGCCGTAGATAAAGATTTCTCATACGTCCATTTTTGACAACGAGCTCCTTGGTCTTGATAAACAGCTCCCCACTTAGTTCCATCCAATTCAGAACCCGGAATAATACTAATATCTACAGTATAATCCAGCGGGCGATTCTCGTCTGTAATAATTTTTTCCCCGGTTGAGATATCATACTGTTGGCCGATTAAATAAGTACCTTCATAACGAGGATCATCCTCATTGAATAATTTAACATAGTCTGGCTGAGCACAAATGCCATTCCAAACACTAATACTAGCTCCTAGAGCCAAACCTTGCTTATAATGCAACGTACGTCTATAAAGAACATTTTGATCCTCTGTATCTGTACTTGAATAAGACGCCGCAAAGATAGCTTCTTTAGAAGTATTATTATTGGGATCAAAGTTTGTTTTCCAATTAGGCTCCAATATGTATGGCATTGCCATTACCTTATCGCAGTATTCTATAACTTTACTGTTAGCATTCTCGGAGATATTAACACCCCAAGCCTCCGCATTTTGGTACATCTTAGCTAAAATCGTATAAGCTGTCCCTTTAGTAAAAGTTCCATATTTTTTTGTATCGTAATCAGGAGCTTCTGTAGCTAAAGCATTCAACTCTGTTATCAGCCAATCAAATACCTCTTGACGAGATTTGCAAGTTGGTAATTCCTTATCATTATAATCAACAACCAATGGAATATTTCCAAAGAAATCCATCATTGAATAAATCCAGAAAGCCCGGACCCCACGAATTTCCGCAACTTTAGATGTTTTCTCCGCATCACTCAATAAAGTTGAATTTTTCAAAACCTCGATTGTCGCATTACACGTACCAATACATTCCGAACCTATACTCCAACAACTTTTTACACAACTAGTATTCGCAGTCCATGTATGCATATAAACTTCACGGTACTGTCCCCCATCATACCAGTCACCTCCATTACGAGTTACGTTCACTGTTGACGAACCAGAATTTTCTGCGAGGATCATATAGTCTCCGGAATATTTTTTTAACGTATTATAAACCGTACCAACCAAGGCGTTAATTTCAGTAGTTGTATTGCCAAAATTTTCAGCAGGTAGTTTATCGTATACTTCCTCGTCCAAATTCATACAGGACGGCATAGAACATAGTAAAGCCGCACCAGTAAGAAATGATAATATAGTTTTTCGTTTCATAATATATTTTCCTTATTTTTATTAGAATGTTAAGTTAACACCAAATGTAAATGAGCGAGATTTCGGCATGTAATCACGAGGTTCAATACCCGGAGACAAGCCAGCATCATCATCACTTGCCTGACCACGGAACAGTTCTACCTCAGGATCCAATCCTTTGTAACCTGTAATCACGAATAAATTCTGGGCGGCAACATAAATACGTGCTTTGTCTAACCAGTCAATCTTTTTAGTATTAAATGTGTATCCGATAGACATATTATCCAAACGAGCGAATGAGCCATTTTCTACATAATAAGAACATACACGAGAGTTCTCACGCAATTTATAAGTAAGTTCATCATTCATCGCATTTGCACCGCTCAAATAAGTATTATTCGCATAGGCTGCACGTGGATTATCCAAAACCTTATTACCGATTGTTCCACGTATAAAGAAACTAGCATCCCAATTTTTCCATGAGAACGAGTTATTCCATCCGAATGTCAAATCAGGTTGAGCGTCACCTACATATGTACGGTCATCATCCGTTATCTGTCCATCACCATTGATATCTTCGATGATATACTTACCATTCTCATCAATACCATCACATTTCAGCATAAAGAACTGACCTACCGGGCGACCTTCTTCAATTACATGCGAAGTCACACCCGAAGCACCTCTGATCCAAGGATCTCCTGTATAAATACGGCTTGTTGAATACAAGTCATTAGACAGCTTCGTGATCTTGTTCTTGTTATGAGATAGATTAATAGAAGTATTCCAATTGAAAGTCTTATTACGAATAACATCCAAATTCAACATAACTTCAATACCCTTATTGCTCATGTCACCCACATTCGCTTGAATTGTACTATATACGTACGTTGGAGTAGGTACTTTATAACGATACAACATATCAGAAGTTTTCTTGTCATAGTATTCTATCGTACCACCAAGACGTCCATTAAATAATTGAAAATCGATACCAACATTAAACATCGCAGTAGACTCCCATTTCAAGTCAGGATTAGCGTTCTGTGAAACCCTAAATGCGGTCAATTGAGAGCCATCACTATAGTATGTACCTTTTGCCTCGTAAAGCTCAATTGATTTATAAGGTTGTAAGCCATCTTGATTTCCTGTTATACCATAACCTGCACGTAATTTCAAATCCGTAAGCCAATTAACATCTTGCATAAAAGCTTCCTCTGAAATACCCCAAGCTGCGGAAACTGAAGGGAATGTACCCCATTTGTTATTAGCTCCAAACTTAGAGGAGCCATCTCGGCGAACTGTCGCTGTAATCATATAACGCTCTTTATAACTATAATGGGCACGAGCAAACATAGAGATCAATTTATAATCATTTTTATCAGACTTTACATTACCTACATCCAATTTATTGCCTGTTTGCAAATTATTAGCACCCATTGAACTAACAGCGAAGTCTAAGACCTTTGCCTCATGACTAGAGTACTGATTATCCTCCCATGAATAACCTATAATCGCATCAATTTTATGTTGTTCTTCCGAACCAAAAGCTTTATTATAATTCAAAGTCCACTCCATTAATTCGCGGTTCCATGCTCTTGAACGCCGAATAGCCAAACCATTACCAGCATCAACACCAATACGGTTAGCAGGATCCTGCCATTCACTATAATCATTAGAGAAACGACTTTTATATAAATTAGCCTTAACATTCAATCCATCAATAATATCAAACTGAAGATCTCCCTGACCATAAAAATACACATTACTATTCTTTTTATAGTTCTGATCCTGGTTCTGTACAGGGTTACCTTGATCATAACCATCATTACGAATAAAGTAAGAACCATCTTCATTAAACGGAGCCAAAACTGGAGACATATTATATGCGTAAATAAAGTTTGTTTGGAACGGCATTTGCATGTCTGTCAATGTTGCAGCACCGGTTAAACCAATACGCAAACGGTCATTAATAGCGCGTTGTTGGAACTGGAAACGGAAACTATGGCGTTTCATCCAGTTATCACGAACAATACCAGTACGATCCAAATAAGTATAAGACGCACGATAATTATTCTTTGAACCTCCACCGGACATTGAAATAGAATGATTTTGCGAAACTCCTGTACGAAGAACTTCATCAAACCAATCAGTGTCATTATTATAGCCATCGAATACACTTATATCCTTACCTAGCTCTTTATTTAGCGCTTTCCATTCAGAAGCATTTAACATATCAGGTTTGTTAGCTACCATATCCATGGTCACATAACCATCATAGTTGATCTGTGTTTTAGATCCGGAGCCTCTCTTAGTCGTAATCAAAATAACACCACCGGCCGCACGAGAACCGTAGATTGCCGCAGAAGAGGCATCCTTCAATACGGAGATAGACTCGATATCCGTAGGAGATACAGTGGACATATCACCACCCGGAACACCATCGATCACGATCATTGGGCCTTGGTCATTCTGCAAGGTTGATGTACCACGTAAACGGATTTGGGAGCTACGGGTCACGTCGCCCGAGCCAGATGTAATCGTCAAACCGGCTACCTTACCTTGCAACAAATCGGACGCATCACGAGTAATACCTTTATTAAAATTCTCCTCCGAAACATTTGCTACAGATCCTGTAATTTCCTTACGAGTCTGCGTACCGTAACCGATAGCGACAACCTCGCCTAAGTTTACCACAGAAGGAGCCAATTTAACTTCAACAGTCTTACGTCCTTTAACCCCTTCCTCTAAAGTGTTATAACCAATAAATGAAAATTGAAGAACGGCTTTTTTCAAGTCGTTAAGCGTAAGCGTGTAATTACCGTCAATATCGGTAATCGTACCATTGGTAGTACCCTTTTCCACGATGTTCGCACCGATGATGGGTTCACCAAGTTCATCTAGAACTTTTCCTTTAACAGCGCCAGATTGGGCAAAGGCCGCTGTCATGCAAAGAGACATCAACACTGAAAGTATCGCTACCTTACAGCGTCTGAAAGAATCAAAAGTTTTCTTTCGTTGCATAATTACTTAATTTTTAGGTTAACAATCATTGAATTCACAAACACAATTGAGAATTTTCGAGGCAAATATAACTTATTTTTTTAAAATAAGCCATGTTTATATAAAAAACATTACCGCAATTCTGCATGTTTCATTAAATCAATTGATTTGTTTAGGTGTTCAACATGTGATACTCAGATGCAACCAAGCATACTTCAATGATACCATATCCTTATTTTCTACAAGAACAATAGCGAACTTATCATGAATCAACAAAATAGGAAAAATGTCGTTCTAGGCAATAGTTCTAGATGGACTATCGTTAAACTGAAACAACACGTCAAACTATGTCTAAATTCCTAAAAAGAAAAGAGGTCTGATAAGCTCAGGCCTCTTTCATCTTATATTTAGCAAGAAAAATCGTAAGGAATCTATCTTTCCATCCTCTCCTTCTCCTTTATCAACCCATTCCGATACGCATAAAGCAGTTTCTCCAAGTCCTTGATCTGGCTTTGAAGATCCGCACCCTTATCCGTATCTTTCACCATCTGGCGATGGGAGCTTAATTCTACCACGATCGTAGTGGATTTGATATCCAAGCCTTCCTCGATCGCTTTCGCCCGGGATTCGAAGGGTTCGTGTTGCACAAGCTGGAAACCACGGGAGTGATATACTAATGTATAGCCCGCGATACCGGTTTCCAAATGATACGGACGGGAGAAACCGCCATCGATTACCAGCATCTTGCCATTCGCCTTGATGGGATTCTCACCTTGATTGGAACGGACAGGGACATGTCCGTTGATGATATGCCGATGCATACCGGTCACCCCAAACTCATCCAATATCTTATCACAAATTTCCTCTTGCTCTCGTAACGTATAATAAGCGCCTTTTTCCTCCTTATGAGTCTCGGCCTCTTCGATAAAGGCACGCTCGAAAGTAGCCATCTTGCTTTTATCGAATAACGGAGAGTCCTTGCCGCCCCAAAGATACCAGATATAATCATGCGCATATTCCACTTCTTCCTGCTCCCCGGTCTTGAAATAAGCCGTACGGATCAGTTGGTCTACACGGTCCAACAAAGCACGGCCCTTATAATCCTGCCCCAAGATACGTACTGACTTAAACGTCCCATCCGGATTCATCGGGATAGAGGCATGAAACAGTAAATTGGAATTACAAACCTGATACATTCCCCCATGCCGGAAGAAACAACGCATATGCTTTTTCATCTTCTCGCTGCTCTCAAAAGAATGCAAGATCTTTCGGATCAAATCCTCCTCCTCAATAGAAAGACGATACGGATCTTTCGGGTCTAAAGTAGGCCAGTTAGTATCTTTAAGCGTATAATCCTTTCCATCGATATGAACCACTCCCCGCTTCAGATCGATATGGTGCAACAACATCCGGTCATCCATCTCAAACTCCGGACGACGGCGGATGATCTCACCCTCCAGCTTGAACTGGATGATGGTGATCGCCTTGTGCATCTGGGCGATCAAACGGGTGGTCTTCTCATCCATTGCATTATCGGCGAACTTTGTTTTCGGCATGAATAACGCACAAGGATCATCCCCGTACGCCTCCATCGCGAAAGTGGCCAACGGCAAAAGATTGATGCCATATCCATCTTCTAAGGTAGCCATATTACCAAAGCGTAAACACATACGAATCACGTTGGCGATACTTACCAAATTACCGGAAGCGGCTCCCATCCATAAGATATCATGATTACCCCATTGAACATCGAAATTATGGTAATCGCAAAGGATATCCATGATCAGATGAGCGCCCGGACCCCGATCGTAAATATCGCCGATGATATGTAACAGGTCGATTGTCAACCGTTGGATCAAGTTACACATAGCGATAATGAAATCGTCCGCACGTCCCGTGGAGATGATCGTACAAATAATCTGATCCACATAAGCGGATTTATTCGGCTCTACGGAAGACTCGTGCAATAACTCCTGAATAATATAGGAGAACTCCTTGGGTAAAGCCTTACGTACTTTCGAACGGGTGTATTTGGAGGACACGTTCCGGCAAACACGTACCAATTGATTCAAGGTCACTTGGTACCAATCTTCCAGATCTTGCTCTTGACTCTTGATCAGTTCCAGCTTATCCTCTGGATAATAAATCAAGGAACAAAGCTCCTTCTTCTCGGATTCCCGGAGCGTATTACTGAAAATCTCGTTCACCTTGCGCTTTACGGCACCGGAAGCGTTTCTCAGCACATGGCTAAAGGCTTGATCCTCGCCATGTAAATCACTCAAGAAGTGCTCCGTACCCTTCGGTAGGTTCAAGATCGCTTCCAGATTAATGATCTCCGTACTGGCATCCGCGATCGTCGGGAAACTCCGTGCCAACAATTGCAAATACCGTAAATCATTTTGTACAGATTCGGCTATAATATCTTTTGTCATCTTATCTCTTATTTATACGCGAATATAAATAGATCCGGTCATTTAAACCGAACCTGCTCCGGTTTATTTTTCTCGGCTACTTGCTGGATCTCATAGGGGCTGACCTCTACGGCGCCTTTCGTCAATTCCGGAATATTGTAGGAATACAACTGATAGTCATACTTATCCGGATCTTCTTGAGGCAATAAGAACGGTTTCGAAGGCTTACCGTCTTTCCCTATATAACAAATATAAGGTAAAGTATATAAACCGTTATCCCGGCGGCTACTAAATACGACCCAATCACTATTACTACTCCAAGAATGATAGCTATCCGTATCCGGGCTATTCAACGCAGACATATCCATCGCTGTCCGATTCTCCAAATCCATCATCCGGATCTCCGCATCCGGGTGCCAAATAGGGAACTGCCCATAAGCGGTTTCCGTGTACATCAGGAAACGCCCATCGGGAGAGATACGGGGAAATGTATAGCTCAAGCTATCCGCATGTACCAACGTATCGATCGGGAAGCTGATCTCGCCACGATCCGGATCGAACGCGACACGGCAGAGATTATAACGTACCTTATCATAATTCTCCGGCATCTTCTGGGCCGGGGCCGTACAGAAATAAAGCCATTTACCATCCGGAGAGAACGCGGGGAAAGTCTCGAATGCATCTTTTGTGATCAATGAGGCTTTCGAAAGGATTTCTTTGTTTTTCACGTCATACACCACCACATCGGACTCCAAGTCGAACACTTCCATCTTTTTCTCTTTCACGGAATGGAAAAACTGTTTGATATCATTTACCGATGTGGTGATATAGCGCCCGGAAGGATGCCAGAAAGGATACGTCATATTACTGATCGTCCCATTCGTTTTCGTATTCAATTTACTGATTTTCTTGTCTTGGACAATATAAGTTCCCCCATTCGCCGCACGCATATGGAACATCATCTGCCCCGGATCTCCCATACAGAACGAATGGCAGTTCATACAATTATAGCCGGTCATATCGTTACGGATAATCGGCTGTTCGTCAAACGACTCCAAATTCCGCTGATAAATACCCACAATATGCCATTTCTCGTATCCCGGCTCTATCAAACGGTATACTAAATGAGAGTCGATCGCTTGATCACTGATATAGACAGAGAATGGTGCCCATTTAGTCCACTCATCACCTATCTTCGTGGCGATCGTAACAAAAAAGGCTTTTCCACGGTTCGCACGTGTCAAGCGAATCCAATCCTTCATCTTAAAACGGATCGTATTTGTCCCATGATATTCAAATACTTCCGACTCACTACCTTCTATTTTCGCATAGCATTCATCCGCTGGTACATTTATCCGGAAATTCAACGGAGCTATATTATAAGGTATAGTCGTCCCTTTATAATCCGGAAAAATAGGAGGCGGGGACATACGTTCGTTCGTGACATTCGTAATGCCTTCCGGATGCAAGGACCAAAAGCCTAAATATACGACTATAGTGAGAACTTGTATTATTAGATATCCGATCACAAAATTTCGGACGATCTTTCTTTTCTTTGTATTATCCATGTATTATTGTCGTTTAGGAGTCGGGATAAATTGAGCGTAATAATAATAGGTATCACCAAACTGTTGCTTCAAGGCTGCCGGCGGCATAGAGCGTGCCACTTTCATGAATTGCAGGAAGCGATTCTGCACCTCCTGACTGATCGGGAAGCTCCGGAACGCCTCCGGATCTTTCTGTACGGCCGCGAAGAACAAGCAAATAGCTTCTTGATAAAGCACCGGGAATGCCTCACCCCGTTCTTTCATCAATTCCATATAATGCATAAAAGTCATCAAATCCTTATAAACCAAAAGATATCCCATCCCATATTCGAAAGCCGGACGGTTATCGGCATGATCGTCGATCAAAAAAGCCAATGCGTTCGGAAAGATCAAGGTCAGGTCCAAAGGATTATCGGTAATCGGAAGCATCGCCCGTTTTGCCGCTATCCAATCTTCCGACGCACAAGCCACGGAGTCCAATAATGGACGTTGAGCGGTTGCCCAATCCCGGTAATGCGGGTTCGATTCCAGTATCTTGATATATTTCTCCGCCGCACGATATTCGCCGGTTACCAGATAAGTCTCCACCAAACGCTTCATCAAACGAGGTTGCACGCAACGTTGTGAACTTAATACCCCCACAAAGGCGAAACGTTGGGCGGCGTTCACTTGCCCGACTTGCCAAGCCACCTCACTCGCCTCGATCAATCCCATCCGGCTTTTCGGATCGTGCGGAATAAAACCACCCTCACCGATCTGGGGGAAACGCATCAAATCGGAAGTAAAACGTCCGGTTTTCGACAAAGCCAAATTCAGATAAATCAAGGCATCCATATCCCGCACAGAATGCGCACGAGCGTGCGAGACAATCTTCTGCCATTCTCCCAGCCGTGCATAGTAATCATACCGATAGGCCTGCTCCATCGGATCTTTCTTATAGAGAATCCCGGCGACCATCGCTATCAAAAGAAAAACGTAAGAAACGATTCGTTTCCAAGATTCCTTACGGATGAAAACCCGGCTCCTTACATAATAAAGAATGAAAGCGATCAAAGGATACGCAAGCATGATATATCCTAAAGAATTAGGTATCGGATATTCGGGATGGCATAGATGTTTGCTGAAAAAAGCTTCCCGCATCGGAAGAATATAAACCGTACGCATGGCGATCAACGGTAGCAAACCTCCCCAAGCGATAGCGATAATGGCTACTCCAAAACGAGCCTTATCCTCTTTAGCACAACACTCATAAACCGCGATCAATAAGGCCAACAATAAATTAGCGGGTGCCGCAAAAAAATAAGAGCCCCCCAAAAACAAGAAGCCAAAGAGATAACGAAGCCAATCAATCTTGATTGAAGTATACAAATACGCAAGAACCTGCACGAAAGCGAGCATCGTCAACAAGGCGATTGACTCCTGCGGATAGATCCAAATTAAAAAAGAGGGAAGAATAGCCGCCAACATAGAGGCACGCACCCCACAAGCTTTTAAGTAAAGGAAAAAACAGCCGGAGATCAGTCCTAATAATAAAGCGATCACTACCGAAGCCCCATAAGGATGGATAAACGCAAGCGATAAGAACTCAGTCACATATTCATTCAATCCACCCGGTTCGGCCAATCGGTCTTGGAAATAACTACCGGTAGTCTGAAACATCATATACTGCTCCAGAAAACGATACCAATACCGAAAATTCAACTCTATGAATAGGAAACTACCTATAATAAAAAGGAATAGTATAATGGTATTATTGTTAACAAATAGTCTATTCTTCATTCTCCAACTGTTTTTCGGATCGTAAAGATAGAAAGTATATAGAAGACGGCAAAAGAAAAAGTTTAATTATTATATTGAACACGGAATACACGAAACACACGGACTGATACTATATACCTCAGTGTATCGCTGTGTGTTCCGTGTGTTCCGTGTTCAATCCTGTACTTACATCTGCTGCTCGCCGCCGCCAGAGCCGCCGCTCTTCACATCATCGTTATTGATACCGCGTTTTACTTTCTTGATAGCATCTTTCAAGGTACCGAAACGATAGGATACGCTAACTTGTAACATGCGCATCGTTCGGTAATTGGTCTCACGGCGGAAGAACGTATCGTCTGAAGAAGTGTTTTCCATCTTCATTCGTTTCCAGAACGGGTTCTGGAAAGACAACTGAACCGAGAGCTTTTTCTTCAAGAAATCCTTATTTACGGAGATTCCCGTAAAATAGAATGGAGAACGTTTACCCTGCAACTGAATCCAAGGAGAGAAATATCCTCCATGCAAGTTCAAGCGAAAATCCATCGGGAAATTAAACTGCGTACCGGCGAATATACGTCCGCTGAAACCACTGTTCGCCATATCATTCATATCGCTCTTCAAATCCGTATAATCCACACCTCCATTCATATAAATACGGAACAAAGGAACCGGGTTCCAATTTGCGTATACGAACAAGCCCGTAGATTGTTTCTTTCCTATATTACCATAAGTAGTCTGGAAAATACCCGGGTTCTTCGGATCGATAAAGGTATATTGCTCGATCGAATTATTCACGAACGTATAAGTAGCGCTCGCGTTAATGCTGAATTTCTGGGCGAACATACTATAGTTCAAGTTAATATTATTACTTTTCTCAGAGTCCAGATTCGGGTTGCCGAAGGATATATTCTGCGGATCCGCATTGTTTACATAAGGATTCAAATACCAGATACCCGGACGCTGGATACGCATATTATATCCCAAGCGAAGCTGTTGCGCCATGCTCAGTTGATAAGAGATCGTAGCGTTTGGCACCACGTCGAAATAATGGGTGTCAAAATTCATATCGGGAGCCATCTCGTATTTCACATCCAAAGAAGTTCCTTCCGCACGGACACCCGCTTTCACGCCAAACTTATCAAACTTCATCGAATAGCCCAGATAAGCGGAATAGATATGTTGGGTATGACGGAAATGGCTATCCTTGGAAGTAACATCTTCCCATATATTCAGCGAATCGTTGAAAGCGGTACGATCTGTATTACTCCGGCTCTGGCGGAATATGTATTTCGCGCCAACCTCCAAGGTCTGGTCCTTCCATGTAGGAGTCGTATAATCCACCTGTCCGGTGTGCTCATTCGTAGAAGCCTTATTGATATTATTTTGCGGATAGCCGAGCCAAGGATTGTAATTCACGACATTCTCTAATTCCGTATAATCCTTACTATCATTCGGAGAATGGCTGAAACGGTAAGAGACCGTCAGCAACTCATCTTTCTTATGGGTAGAGTGCTGGTAATCCACGTTCACGTCCGTAGAACCAAATGTCTCTGTCGTTTCCGAGTTACGGTTATAACTGTAGACCGGATTATGATTGATATCCTGCATATTCACGTTATACTCCGAGAAACTTTTCATCTCGCCACGGAATAAGTTCGCGCCAACGGTCAATAGATTCAAAGAGTCGATCTCATAACTTCCCTCCAAATAACCGAATTGGAACGGTCCACGGCTCTTTCTACGTCCATTTTGTGTCAAGAAGTGTTCCCCGTCATTTTGCAAATCTTCCCGTACGGAGTTAGCGTCATTCCATGGGTCCCGCTCCCGATTATAGTTATAGTTGGCGGTAAGTCCTAATTTTCCGGCTTTTAGAGATACATAACCACCACCGCCGACACGCCCCAACGAACTACCGTTCACACGAACCGTACCAGTATATCCTTGTAAAGCATTTTTCGTTGTAATGATATTAATAATACCACCGATACCCTCGGCGTCATACTTAGCGCCCGGGTCTGTGATCACCTCTATGTTTTTCACGGAATTGGCCGGCATACTCTTTAATACCTCAGCAGGATTATTACTCAACAGGTTAGAGGGTTTACCATTCATGTAGATCTTGAAGTTCGTGGAGCCTTTCAATTGGATTTGGTCATCTCCGTCCACGGTTACCATCGGTACCTTGCGCAGCATTTCCAATGTATTGTTTGTCTGTGCCTCCGGATCATCTTCCAAGCTATAGGTAAGTTTATCGATCTCAGCCTTCACCAAAGGTTTCTGCGCCGTAACCGTCACTTCCCCCAGCCGCTGGTTATCCTCCTGCATATATAACTTACCCAAATCCAAGTTCCTCTGTTTATCCGAGATCGTAAATATTTTCTCGGCAGGAGTTTTTCCTATAGATTGCATAGAGATGATATATTTGCCGGCACTGCTTAAAGGTGTCTGAAACTTACCATCCACATCACACGCT
This sequence comes from Parabacteroides sp. Y3-G-102, assembly GCF_023656845.1. NCBI lineage: Bacteria > Pseudomonadati > Bacteroidota > Bacteroidia > Bacteroidales > Tannerellaceae > Parabacteroides > Parabacteroides sp. Y3-G-102. The sequence goes on from NZ_JAMOKU010000015.1 coordinate 29,434, forward strand.
AAAAGCTTGACCGGCTTATCGGGGGTCTTCGCAAAAGCAATTCTCAACGTCGCATAGGGTACGGACTCGTTACTCAGCGAATCTAACACCTGTCCCTTAATTGAATAGGAACCGGTTTTATCAGCCTGCGCATACAGAGGAAGCGCAAGGAACAGTACCCAAAATAAGGTAAATAATTTCTCTTTCATACGTTCATCTATCACTATAAAAATAATACATTTTACTGCAAATTACACTATTTACGATTTCATCGTACAAATAAAGTCATTAATAATGTTCATATTTCCTTTTTCTTCTAAAGAAGTCTGAAAAAAGAGTATTTTTTCATATATAGACGGACATCAAGTAAAACAGGTTGCACAATAATCCTAGGAATCTTTGAGAAAACGAATATATTGTTATTTTTGCATTCGTAATTCTTTAAAATACAATGTCATGAGAACTATCTTTTGTGTATTAGCCACTTTGATGTTGGGTTTGACGAGTCTGCAAGCCCAAAGTTTAAAAGCCATTAAGTTAAACGCTCCCGACAAGACCCGAGGCGCTTCGGTGATGAAAGCCTTGGCAGATCGTCATTCCGAGCGTGAGTTCGCCAACAAGAAACTCAGCCTACAAGATCTTTCCGATTTGATGTGGGCCGCTATCGGTATCAACCGGGAGGATGGGAAACGTACCGCCGCTTCCGCCTTGAATAAGCAAGATGTGGATGTCTACGTATTGATGGAAGAGGGCGCTTATCTGTATGATCCGAAAGCCCATCAACTGAACCCGGTAGCGGAAGGCGATCACCGTCCACTGATCGGAGGAAAGCAAACCTCCGTGAACTCAGCTCCCGCTTGTCTATTGATGGTTTCTGATATTTCTAAGTTCGGCAACGTGGGCACACCGCAAATGCGCGAGCGCTTTGGAGCGTTAGACGCAGGATTGGTCTCTCAAAACATCGCCTTGTTCTGTTCCGGATGTGGTTTGGTTACGGTTCCCCGAGGTAGCATGGAGGCTGATGCTTTGAAAAAAGTGTTGAAGCTATCCGACTCCCAAATCCCAATGATTAATCATCCCGTGGGTTACGCTAAATAACAGGGGTATCCCCATCGCCTCACGGCAGTAGTCCCATAAGCCAACACCACTACTGCCGTAGGCTTACGCCACTACTCCTTATGGGGCATGCCAGTAGTCACATTAAAAACACACGCTCCAAGCGAAGATCAAAGCCAGCAACGCAAAGATCACCACCAAAATCGTATTCCCCCAGCGAATCAGGAAAGAGGGTAAACGCTCGATAAATCCCTCTATATTTGCGATACGGGCTGCCAATAACAAGCGAGATTTATCAATCTCACCGTCATCCACGGCGATATTGCGTGCGATCGACTCTGAGAACAGATAACCGTCTTGCATCACTGCGCCACATTGGTCACGCCACCATAAAAGCCTGAAAGATCACAAATCATCTCCACCCACCCGGATATCGCCTTCTACCGGATTATAGTAACCCAATAATAACTTGATCAAGGTTGTTTTCACCGTAAAAAAAGTCTTGTTATAAATAGACTCTTCGATTTGAGACAGCAGAAATATCCAAAAAACATTTTTAGCGGTAGAGCCTATAAATGAGTTTCCCAGCAAAGGATACAAGGTTTGTTACGCCAACACGTTAAGCGGTATTCAAGACATATATCATATCTATTGGAGATTATCAGCTGGAACTTTCCACACATCAATTATTCTATAAACAAGAGCTGTTAAAGGTATTAAGCCCCAAAGATTTCAAGTTACTCTATCAGTTATCCGAACCATTGAATCAACCGGTAAGCAGAGAAAAGCTTTTCCAAGAAATTTGGGAAGGTCAAGAAGCTCATGATAGCTTGAATAATAGTATCTCACGTTTACGTAAGTTATTGGAAAGGGATACCACGCTTTCAATAGATGCCGTAAAAGGAATTGGCTATATATTACAAAAAAAGACCTATTCCCCTCATCGCAATTAAGGGAGGCTTATTGTAGATTTCTTTATACGCTCTTGTTCCCTAGCGCATGATTCGGGAAAAACACGTACGACTTTTTTGAAAAACACGTACGACTTTTCCCGGAAACACATACGTGTTTTGAAAGAAAGATAGCCATGTTTTAAACACACTAATTCTCAATACATTACACACCTATGTCATTCGCTTGCTTATTGTCTGGAATTTGTCTTGGAATACAACGCATCCTTACTTGCCCTGTATTTACATCCACGTAGAGACGCAGCACGCTATGTCACTACAATTAGAGGACATAATGCGGTGAAAATCGAGCAGAAAAAGTCTTTCGCAAATCATACCATTTGCCGCATAAAGAGTTTTCATTATCTTCGCGGAAAATTAATAGAAATGTTATCGTTCTTTATCATACTTCCAATCCTGTATCTTGCAGGGAATATTTATATTTATCTAAAGGGAAAACAGGCTTTGAAAAGCCAGTCTACCGGAGTTAAAGTATTGTTATCCATTGTTTTTTGGGGAGGAGCTTTATCATTCTTCAGTAGTTTTCTATTCAGGAACCTAGATATGCCGGCTTCTTTCGCTCAAACAGTTTCTCAAGTAGGAACAGGATGGCTCGTGTTCACTTTATACATGGTATTGGCCCTGTTGGTATTTGATATCTTACGACTTTTCCACCTACGTTTCAAATACTCATTCTATTTATCATTATTCTTAACACTCAGCTTATTAGGATATGGAAACTATAATTACCAACATCCTGATACACGAGTTATCAACATGGTTATCAACAAACCGGCCAATACCGATGGACAGCCGCTGAAGGTCGTAGCCATTAGCGACATACACTTAGGATACGCTACCAACAAGACAATGCTTGCCGGATATGTGGATATGATAAACGCCCAACGCCCGGACATCGTTCTTATCGGTGGAGACTTGATAGACAACAGTGTCGCACCTCTGCGATACGAGCATATGGAAGAGGAACTGTCCAAGATATACGCTCCATTAGGCGTTTATATGGTACCGGGTAACCATGAGTATATCAGTGGCATAGAGGAGAGCGAGAAATTCATAGCGCAGACGCCCATCGTACTTTTAAGGGATTCCGTGGCTATCTTGCCCAATCAGATCCAACTCATAGGACGGGACGACCGGCATAACAAAGGGCGGAAAACTTTAGGTCAGCTTACCGCGAACCTTGATAAAAGCAAACCTGTTATCTTACTAGACCATCAACCCTACGATTTAGAGAAAACGGAAGAGGCTGGCGTAGACTTACAGTTTAGCGGACATACACATCGAGGACAAGTATGGCCGATGAACTGGATCGTGGATCATCTGTTCGAATTAAGTTACGGGATTAAAAAAATCGGAAATAGTACGATTTATGTCTCATCCGGCTTATCTTTGTGGGGACCGCCTTTCCGTATCGGGACGGACAGCGAAATGGTGGTGTTCAATATTACATTCAAAGAGTAAAGATGAAAGTATTTATTCAATCGATCGTAGCGCAGCTATTACTAAATCCGTATATTTTCTGGAGAGGATATCAAGCGCTTCCTCCTAAGAAAAGTTGCCGGATTCCTTTTATCTTGTTTTTCGTACTCGAACTATCGCTTTATTTTTTCGGATTTATTTTTAGGAATGAACTACCTGATAACGTGATAATCACGATCCAATACATCTGTAACACTTGGTATATAGCGTCCATTTATATCACTTTATCTCTCTTGGTACTTGAGTTGATCAGGCTCTCCCAACGTATCAAGCCATGGTTCCCCAAATGGATGAAAGGGCATTGGCAACAAACCAAGCTAACCCTGTTTTTTCTTATCGTATTCGGTGTTACCGGTTTAATGATTCACGCATACCATACGGTAATGAATCCGATTGTTAAGAACGTATATATCACGTTGCCCAAAGCCGCGGGGGATCGGGATAGCCTGACTATTGTCATGATGAGCGACTTACATATCGGAGAGGTTATCGGGAAGGATTTGGTACAAAAATATGTGGCGCTCAGCAACGCACAGCATCCGGATATGGTGGTATTAGCGGGGGATATCATGGATTATGAATCCCGGTTCGCGGAAAACGCCCACATCGAGGATGATTTAAAACAATTAAAAGCTCCGTTGGGCGTATATATCATTTACGGGAATCATGAATACCGGGCAAACCGGAACGCGAAATATCGTTGGTTGCAAAAGACCGGAGGTACGCTACTAATAGACTCGGTGGTCCAACCGGACTCAACTTTTTATTTGATAGGGAGGGATGATTTCATCCATAAGAAACGAAAATCGCTTCATTCGTTAATGGAAGGGGTGGATACCGGCAAACCGATTATCGTTTTGGATCATCAACCTTGGTCGTTCGCCGAGATGAATATGAATGGGGTGGATTTGGGACTGCACGGACATACGCATAACGGGCAGTTATGGCCTTATCCCCTACTGATGAAACTTGTGTATGAATGCCCGTACGGATATTATAAGAAAGGACCTACGCAATTCTATGTATCTTCCGGCATTGGTATAGCAGGACCTCCTTATCGGGTGGGAACCGTCTCGGAATTGGTCGTATTGCATATCCGCTTCAAAGCCCCCAAACAGACTGGCGAAAGAGGGAAAAGCACGATGCCCATTCAAGGGAGCTGACAATGGGCATCGTAAGCTCGCTTGAATGGGCATTGTAAGGCCCTTTGAATGGGCATCGGCAGAAACCCGCCTATTCGGTACCCTTGGTGGCCGCCTCCAACTCAACCGGCACGCTCAATGTACGCCTGTATAAATCCGGATCGCCCAATACCTCCAACGCTTTCCCCAATACAAGATCATCTTTCAAGCTTTCTTGCAACTCTCCTCGTTGGTAATAATAACGTTTTACGATCTCGGCGGCCATTACTCGTTTCACCTCATCCTTGAAACGATCGAAATCTCTTTCCAGATTCGGAGTCAGCTTAGCCTCTAATTCCTTGAACGCAGTAGAATCCTCCTCCAGATACCCCTCAAACTCAGCCACTTCTTTCAAGTTCTTCAATACTTTCTCGCTTTGGCGGTCATAGGTGAAATTCTTGGACTTGGCGTATTGCTTCAAAGCTTCGAAATCCTCATCGGAAACCGTAAATTCCTCGATGGGAGCGATCGTCTTATGCTTTTGTGCCCAATCCGTAACGAAGTCGAACAAGACCGTATCCGCCGCCAAATAATACATCATGGTAGGCACTTTCGGCTCCTTCACCTCAAACTCCGGACGCACGCCACCCCCATCACGAACCGGACGCTTCTTGGACGTATAGAATACGGAAGTCAAGCTATCCGGAATAGCCGCCACGCTACCATCCTCTTTCCGGTGCGAATAATCGATTTGCTGGATGCAACGACCACTCGGGATATAGTATTTACTCATCGTGATTTTCACTTTCCCATTATAAGGCAGGTCACGAGGAGCTTGCACCAACCCCTTACCAAACGAACGTTGTCCCACCAACACGGCACGATCCATATCCTGCAAAGATCCCGATACGATCTCAGCGGCGGAAGCCGTACCTCCATTGATCAATATAGCCAACGGCATTACCGTATCCAAAGGCTCCGTAGAGGTTCGGTACGTACGATCCCATTGCTTGATCTTTCCTTTCGTTGAAAGCACCTCGCTGCCTTTCGGTACGAACATACCTACGATTTGTACAGCACCTTCCAGCACGCCGCCGCCGTTACCGCGCAAATCCAGTACCAAAGACTTAATATTATGATTTTTCTTTAAATCCAAGAATGCCTCTTTCACCTCTTGAGCACTCTTGATAGTAAATGCCTTTAGATAAATATAACCGATACTGTCATTCTTAACCCCGTAGTAAGTAACTTGAGGTGTCGTGATCTGCTTACGGGTAATCTCGAACTTCCGGGGTTTCTTCTCGCCCGGACGTTGGATCGTCAAAACCATCTTCGTATTCGGAACACCTTTCAACAACTCGCTGACCCGGGAGTTTGTCGCCTTGGAAACATCGATCGTATCGATTGCCAAGATCAGATCGCCCGGCTTCAGACCCGCTAAATCGGCCGGCATTCCCTCGGTAGGCTCGGCAATCATCACGCCTCCCTCGTTGTTACGCTGACGGATCAAGGAACCGATACCTCCGTATTCGCCGGTCGTCATCAGACTCAATTCCTCCGTTTTTTGCTCAGGATAGTATTCCGTATAAGGATCTAAACCAGCCAACATTGCCTCGATTCCCCGCTGAACGGTTTTATCCACATCCACTGAATCCACGTAGAACATCTCTACTTCTTTCAATAAAGAATTGAAAATGTCTAGGTTCTTACTCACCTCAAAGCGGTTATCTTTTTGCGCCCATCCCGGCACTACGCTACTTGCGACGAACAGCAAGCAAAATAAACCTATAATTCCTCTTCGTTGAACCAATCTGTACATACAATATTTAGTTAATTAACGGCATAAATGTAAGGAATAATACGCCGCCTAAGCCAATATCCCTTTTACTTTTAACTTTATTTGTTCCCATTTATCATACGGAATCTCCGGGCCAACCACGTCGATCACATAGCCCGCCAACATCGATCCGATGCGTGCGGATTGTACCAAAGACGCTCCTATGGATTGACCGTACAAGAATCCGGCGGCGAAGTTATCACCGGCGCCAGTCGTATCAACAGGCTTGCCCCCCTCAGCCGGGACAGAATAAAATTGACCATGACTACCGATCAAGGCACCTTCCTTTCCCAATGTAACCAATGAGACCTCTACCAACTCAGACAAGGTATGTACGGCCTCAGCAGCCTTCTGCCCGGTAAAAGCCTCAGCCTCACTCTCATTAGAGAACAAAATATCCACATATTTAGGAATGATATCCTCCAGCATTCCTTTAAAAGCATTCACGATATTGAAGTTCGACAAATCCAGCGCTACTTTCAAGCCCAACTTTTTAGCCTTCTCCATCGTAGAACGAACCAACGGCTCGTTTACGAGCAAGTAACCTTCTATATAAATACATTGATATTTACTTAGCATCTCCTCGGTGATCTCATCCGGGGTTATTGTCGGGGCCGGGCCAAGGAAAGTCCCCATCGTACGTTCCCCATCCGGAGAAATCATCACCGTACAGCTACCTGTAAGTCCATCCGTCTTGATAAAATAGGAAGTGACACCCGCTTTTTCCAACGCATCCTCATAAAATCCGCCGATCGAATCATCCCCGATCTTACCGATAAAACCGGAATTCGCCCCTAAAGAAGACATCGAACGCATCGTGTTGCAGACAGATCCTCCCGGGGTTTGCGTACGTGGCAAGCCGGCTAAAGTTGTACGGATAGCGATCATTTGTTCCCTGTTAATCATATCCATAGCTCCTTTCTGTATCCCGATTTCCGATAGGACATCATCATTTTCAAGCCTCAATAAAACGTCAACCAAAGCGTTTCCTAAACCTATTGTATTCATTTTTTCGTAATTTTTTTCGCAAAGATATTGCATATTTCGAAAATACCCCGTACTTTTGCAGTGCAATTTCAGAAAGGGGTTACGGAATAACCTTTGAAAGAGCGAAAAAATTCTTCCTTAGCTCAGTTGGTTAGAGCATCTGACTGTTAATCAGAGGGTCCTTGGTTCAAGTCCAAGAGGAAGAGCGAAAAGACATCGGGAAAGACTGAAAAACATTCTTCTTTAGCTCAGTTGGTTAGAGCATCTGACTGTTAATCAGAGGGTCCTTGGTTCAAGTCCAAGAAGAAGAGCGAAAAGAGTTTTCATATAGAGATTAAAAAGTTAAAAACTGATTCTTCCTTAGCTCAGTTGGTTAGAGCATCTGACTGTTAATCAGAGGGTCCTTGGTTCAAGTCCAAGAGGAAGAGCAAAAAGAGAGAGATACCTATTAATAGGTATCTCTTTTTTCTTTTGTTCTTTTTCCGTTATTCACAGGGTTTTCAACAGGGTTATTAACAACCCTGTAATCCTCCTACCCTCTCCAAGCGATTAAAAATAAGTTCTTTAATTCTTCCGCAAGGACTCCACGACGCATATTGGGAAGATGAACGTTATCCCGCAAATCAGCGGGCATGTCTTTAATAAGTACATCCGACTCCTGCGAAGCCTTATAAATAAACTCCGTATCAAATAAAAAGCGATTCACCTGAGTTGAGGCCAAAAACGATTTTCCCCGCTGGTTAAAACCTTTCAAACCTCCTTGAGCATCCGTATGCGTTAATCCTAGAAGCGTAAAATTCAATATACGGGAAGCATAACTCATAATCTTTCTTCGAGTACTTAAATGGGTATAATAAGTATGATTCCGCACGGCGATAACGACATCATATCCCGATTCCAACCATTCTACCATCCGGCAGATAGAATCCGCCTCATACGGAAAATCATAATCCGTATATAAAGTAATGGATGAGGTGGAATGAGACAAGCCAGCCCTAACAGCGGCTCCTTTTCCCTTATTCGTATCATAACTTACGATCATCGTATCAGGGAGAGCCTCCAGAAGACGTCCCACCGCATCCTTCGTAAATCCTCTCTTCGAAGCGTCATTCACGACGATAAAACGAAGTGAGCGACCTTTAAGCATCTTTACCAATTCCGCATGTTTCTCGATCATCAAACGTTCCCAGCCTTCTTGTGGGTTATAACAAGGCAAGATAAGGTCGATCGCCTCCTCTTTACCCGGGAGAGTCTTCGGCCGATGAAGCGGCTCTGAAAAATCCAATGTCAATTGCTCCCATACGATCTTAAACCAGATCAACACACAAGGTAGTGCTTTCAACGCATAAGGAATAACATACGTTTTCCGGATATAACAGGGAAATATATCTGTAGGGGAAAGGGATGTCAGAATAAAACAGAAAACGAATAGTACCGTATTCAAGACAGGAGTCGTCTTACGGGTAGGCGTACCTATATACCAAAGGCAGACGGCTATCATGGCTCCCAAATATCCGCTATTCTCTGTTCCGGAGCTAAAAAGAACCATGAACAAAAGAGTAGAGCAAAGAAAATGCATGCGGAACCGCCGGTTATCATATTGATTTATCCTAAAATAAGGAGCAATAAATAAAAGTAGCCCGGGGATAACCAACCAGAGATCACTATACGTATTGACTCCCGAAATCTTACGAACCATCCCCAACAAAGAGATATTTGTATAAGGAGTAAATAAATTCTCTACATTCTTATCGAGAAGTACCTCATACCATTTCACGTATTGACTTGCCACATATTGAGGAGACGTATATAACATCGGAAGAACATACAAGACTATGCCCCAGAAAATAAGTCCTTTCAAAAAGGCGATCCGGCGTTTTGAGAATAGCAGGAAAGCAAGACCGACAATGCCATAAATCTTAGTCATCGTACCCAAGACAATCATTAGCGCCGCCCAAAACTCCTGTTTCCGCTCAATAAAAATAAACGAGAATAAAATCATGCCGGCTATGGCTATGTTAAATTGCTGCATAAGAACACACGTAAATAACTCATTCAAGCATACCCAAATGACAAACGCCTGTTTCCAATCCGCCAATCCGAGTTTACGGATAGCCATATAAAGCAGCAAGCTATTCGCGAGACACCATAGCAACATCCCGATATAAGGAGAGAAGAGGGAGAAAGGCGCTATTATAGCCGTAAAAGGGATCCCGTATAAAAACCGGTCGTGGTATTCATTCGGATAATATATATAAAGGTCTTTCAACTCTAACGCATGAAAAAAGGAAGCCCTATAAATCATAAAGTTATTATAAGTCCTTCCCACAGGTAATTTCAATAAGCAAGCGACAAGGGCCGTCGCAAACCAAACAAATCCGACAAACCTCGGATTCTTAAATATCGGGCGTCTAAAAAATACTCTCAACATATCCTTTTTTATTCGTTACAACTCCACTTTCAAATAAAACTTCTGACAGCCTATATGTTCAAAAGACTCGCCAACGCATAAAAACCCCTATCTAAAACAGTAGAAAAAACGTAAAAAGCATTTTTTTAAGTATTATCTTCGCGACATGGGAAAGAATAAATTAGCTAAGTTTGACGATATGGCGGGCTATCCGCACGTATTCCAATACCCTTTCGCCGCCCTACAAGAAAAAGGGTTTGATATGAAAGGACAGTGGCATGAACGTTTTTTCAAGAACGATCACCCTATTGTCTTGGAATTGGGATGCGGAAAAGGGGAATATACCGTAGGTTTGGGAAAGCTTTTCCCAAATAAGAATTTTATTGGTGTCGATATCAAGGGAGCACGTATGTGGACCGGAGCGAAAGAATCGCTGGAAGCCGGGATGAATAACGTGGCTTTCCTACGTACCAGTATCGAATTGATTTCCTATTTCTTCGCTCCGGGCGAAGTAGCCGAGATCTGGATCACATTTCCGGACCCTCAAATGAAAAAGGTCAATAAGCGTCTGACCGGAACCCGTTTCATGAAAATGTATCGGGAAATCCTTTCCGGAGATGGTATTATCCATTTAAAAACGGATAGTAACTTTATGTATACCTATACGTGCGAGATGGTAAAAGCGAACCATTATCCCGTATTGTTCAGTACAGACGACCTATATCATTCCAATCTGGCGGATGAGATCTTATCCATCAAGACCTATTACGAGCAACAATGGCTGGATCGTGGATTAAACATCAAATACATCAAGTTTGTTTGTGAGGAAAGGGAACGATTGGTGGAACCTGACGTAGAAATAGCGTTAGATCCTTATCGTAGCTTTAATCGCAGTAAACGAAGCGCTTTGGCTTCTGGTAAATAAAAGAATGACTTAAAAAAATCAACAGATATGACAATCTATCCGAATCTGATTATTGAGGCGTTGAAGAACGTTCGTTACCCGGGTACGGGAAAGGACATCGTTTCCATGGGCCTCGTAGAAGACAACATTCGTATCGATGGTATGAATGTCACCTTCTCGTTATTATTCGAGAAGCCAAATGATCCGTTTATCCGCTCCGTAGTAAAAGCCGCGGAGACAGCTATCTTAACCTATGTAAGCCCGGAGGTGAATATCAAGGGAAACATCACGGTAAAAGCCCGTCAGTTAGCTCGCCCGGAACCGGATAAATTATTACCGCAAGTAAAAAATATTATCGCCGTATCTTCCGGTAAAGGAGGAGTTGGTAAAAGTACCGTTGCCGCTAATCTAGCTGTCGCATTGGCTTTACAAGGATATAAGGTAGGATTGCTGGATGCCGATATATTCGGGCCGTCCCAACCCAAGATGTTCAACCTAGAAGAGGCTCGCCCTTATATGGAAGAGGTAGAGGGCAGGGAACTGATCAAGCCGGCCGAAAATTATGGTGTCAAGATGTTATCCATCGGCTTCTTCGTAAATAAAAACGACGCGGTCCTATGGCGTGGAGCAATGGCTAGCAACGCATTGAAGCAATTGATCGGCGACGCCAACTGGGGTGAGCTTGATTATTTCTTAATCGATTTACCTCCCGGAACGAGTGATATCCATTTGACAATGGTACAAACACTAGCGATAACCGGAGCCGTGGTGGTAAGTACGCCGCAAGAGGTTGCTTTAGCGGACGCTCGTAAGGGTATCAGCATGTTCACTGGAGATAAGGTTAATGTCCCTGTTTTAGGATTGATCGAGAATATGGCTTGGTTTACCCCTGCGGAATTACCGGAAAACAAATATTATATATTCGGAAAGGAAGGTTGTAAACGCCTAGCTGAGGAACTGAACGTGCCGTTACTGGGACAGATTCCTATCGTACAAAGTATCTGCGAAGGAGGAGATCAAGGTAAGCCGGTAGCGTTGAACCCGGACTCGATCACAGGTAAGGCATTCCAAGAATTGGCCGAGAATGTAGTCAAGCAGATAGACTATCGCAACGAGCATCTGGCTCCGACAGAGCGAGTGATTGTAACCAAGAAATAAAGATGATTTATACGTATATACGTGTGGTCTCGCACGTATATACGTATCGTCCTACACGTACGCTCGCATGGGCCTACGCCTATATACGTATCAGCCTACGCAAACGTACGTATAAATTCAGCCCACAATATACTTGGCTTTCTTACCGCAAATCTTTCTGATACCCAACACAATCAGCCAAGATACAGCGAATGCTACCACAGAAGCGGCAGGAATCTGTAAACCCAAAGGGATATTCAAGGCTCTCGCCAGCAGCACGCTGGGTCCCGTAAAGAAATAATGTACCATATAGATTCCGAAACCACATACCGTTAAGTTCGCTAACATTCGTTTGATCGTGCCTGATTTCACATTCACCTTCTTCGCCAGCAAGAAGATAGGAATCGTCATCATCACCACATTGGGAGAACAATAATAGAAGAATAACTCTAACTGTTCCTCCGTGTAAGCAGGCAAAGCGGTCGTATAGCGGAAACCGAAGAAAGTAATGGCATAGCCTACGACAAACATAGGAATGCCTATCCCAACGATCTTTCCTAACGACCAATCATGATTCCGCAGATAATGCCCCAATAGCAAGTAACCGTTAAACCCGGCGAAATAATAAAGCATACTGAATTCATTCCATGAGCATCCACCCCAAATGTAAGGAGATACGAATTCCCGGTAATAAGGAATAAACAAAGTCACTCCCCAACCTGCCAGAAACCATAATTTCGCCTTATCCGAAACTTTCTCGACCCAAGCGGAGAAGATCGGCAAATAAAGATATAAACCTATCAGTAAATAGATATACCACATATGTACATCCAACAATGAGAAATTGAACGGTATCTGGGCGATATAGCCTAAAGACACACTCAACGATTGACGAGTCACCTCTTCTCCCGAATAAGGGAAAAAATCAAGAATAAGTTCCGGCCTCAAACCAAGCAGCCCCGTAAACCAAGGAAATAAATTATAAATAACAGACCAAATCAAGAAAGGCCAGAATACACGCAATATCCTTTTCTTATAGAAAATAGAAGTCTCTTCCCGGACCGGTAGCAACAAGGCTCCCGTAATCATAACGAACAGAGGTACACAAGGACGAAGAAAAGCCCCATAGGCAGCTCCCCAAAACTTAATATTCCCAATAATCGGAGAATCTCCGGGATAGAAATTAAACGGGTCTGTACAATGACAGCAAACAACAGTAAACATCGCGATCAGGCGAACAACGTCCAACCATACGACATGAGTTTTCACGGTAGAGATTTGCTTTTGTTCCATATAAATAACTGTTTCATTCGTAATAGTTGGCGAATATACAAAAAAAGGAATAGTCATACATCGTATCCACGGCTATATAGCTCCGGCTCTCGCTCTTCACCCGACAGAACGGGTGATCGCAACCAAGAATCAAGAAAAGATAACATAAATTGCACCGCAAGTAGTGCAATTCTTTACAAAAAATGCACTATTCACAGTGCAAATTAGTATATTTGCGAAAACATTATAATATATGGATAAGTTACAAACAAGTTTCGATGCGATGTTACGTACTACACCTACCTCATTCCATCGATATATGTTCGACCGCATTAATTGGAACAACCGGCTATTGGGCTTAGTAGGTCCGCGTGGCGTTGGGAAAACTACTTTGATGTTGCAATATGCCAAAGAAAAACTGAACAGAAATATGACCTTGTTCGTCAACGCTGATGATTTGTACTTTTCCAGCCACCACTTAGTGGATTTAGCTGATGACTTCGTCAAGCGAGGAGGGACCCATCTTCTTATAGACGAAATCCATAAATACAAGGACTGGGCCCGCGAGCTAAAACTGATGTATGACTATCACGCGGATCTAAAGATATTCTTCACAGGTTCCTCCATCCTTGATATCAACAAGGGATCGGCAGACCTGAGCCGACGGGCTATCGTCTATTCTATGCAAGGGCTTTCATTTCGCGAATATCTTAATATGTTTCACAACATAGAGATCCAGACCCATACACTAGCCGATATCGTAGAGCACCGCATAGAACTCCCCGAGAAATTCCGTCCTTATGCCTATTTCCAATCCTATCTAGAGAAAGGGTATTATCCGTTCTCGAAAGAAGACCAATTTCATATACGCTTACAACAAGTAATAAACACGACGTTGGAAGTTGATATACCGCAGTATTCAGAAATGAGCATATCAACAGCACGAAAACTAAAGCAATTGCTCACCATCATTGCCCAAAGCGTACCATTCAAACCGAATATGAGTAGCATAGCGATTATGCTAGGAGTGAGTCGCAACAATTTATCCGATTACTTTCTTTATCTCGAGGAATCCGGATTAATCTCCCAACTACGCGATGGAGTCGGTGGCATCAGAGGGCTAGGCAAAGTAGATAAAGTTTATCTGGATAATCCTACTCTTATGTACAATTTGGGGAAGGAAATATCCAACATCGGGAACATCAGAGAAACATTCTTCTTGAATCAAACACGTGTGGAGCAAGAAGTCATCACCTCCCCTATATCGGATTTTCAAATAGCCGACTATACTTTCGAAGTTGGAGGGAAAAATAAAAAGCAAAAGCAACTGCAAGGAATAGAGAACGGCTTCGTTGTAAAGGACAATATCGAACAAGGATACATGAATGTAATCCCTTTGTGGCAGTTCGGGCTCAATTATTAAATCCGCTCATTTAGTTTCATTCGTAATAGTTGGCGAATATACAAAAAGAACACGGAGCACACAGGATACACGGCATCGCACAGATCAATATTACATATCGCAAAACAAATCCGTGTATTCCGTGTGCTCCGTGTTCCTAAAATTAATATACAAAGTCTTTCCTACGAATAAACGCCACCGTACGATGTATTTCCGTGTACATGATAATATCCTCATCGATAAATGGCACCTCTTTCCGGTAATCCTTCAAGAACTTCTCTAATACCGGGGAAGTCCTAGCCGGACGACGGAACTCGATTCCTTGTGCAGCGTTCATCAACTCGATCGCCAAGATATGATCCAAGTTGTCCATGATCTTAAACAACTTCGTCGCCGCATTCGCTCCCATACTCACATGATCCTCTTGTCCATTACTAGACACGATAGAATCGCTGCTCGCCGCATAGCAATACATCTTATTCTGGCTTACCATACTGGCAGCCGCATATTGAGGGATCATGAAACCGGAGTTCAGGCCGGGATTAGCGACCAAGAACTCAGGCAATCCCCGCAAACCCATGATCAATTGAGCGACACGACGTTCCGATATATTTCCTAACTCAGCCAAGGCAATCGCCAAGAAATCATAAGAAATCGCCAAGGGCTGACCGTGGAAATTACCGCCGGAAATAATCTTATCCTCCTCCGGGAAGATCGTCGGATTATCCGTCACGGAATTTACTTCGGTAAGCAGGACATTCGCCACATAATTGATAGCGTCTTTCGTAGCCCCATGCACTTGAGGGATACAACGGAATGAATACGGGTCCTGAACATGTTCCTTTTTCCGGGCGATTAACTCACTTCCCTCCAATAGCCGTCGAAAAGCGGCCCCGGTCTCGATTTGTCCGGGATGCGGACGCATCTGCTGGATACAATCCATGAAAGGATCGATACGCCCATCGAAAGCCTCCAAAGATAAAGCGGCGATCAGATCCGCTTTCTTGGACAGGCTAAACGCACGCATCAAGGCGAATACGCCATTGGCGCTCATAAATTGCGTACCGTTCAATAAAGCTAACCCCTCCTTGCTTTTCAGCTTCACAGGCTTCCAAGCGAACTCGTCCAATACGCTGATCGCTTCCCGTTTGCGGCCCTTATAATAAACGTCACCCACGCCGATCAGAGGCAGGAACAAATTCGCCAGAGGCGCCAAATCACCGGAAGCGCCTAAAGAGCCACGATCATACACGATCGGAAGCACGTCATTATTGAAAAAGTCCAGAATACGTTGTACGGTAATCACCTGTACGCCACTATGCCCCAACGAAAGGGCATGCGCTTTCAATAACATCATCAAACGGACGATCACCGGACTTACCTCATCCCCTACGCTACAGGCATGACTTTTCACCAAGTTCTCTTGCAAGGTGCTCAATTCGTCCGGAGAGATATTCTTATTGCATAAAGAACCGAAACCGGTAGTAATCCCATACAAAGGCCCCTCTTGCTGCTCGATTTTATGATCCAAGTAATCCCGGCAACGCTGGATGCGCTCCTTCACCTCGAGTGAAAGCTCCAACTTCATATTTTGAGTAAGTATCCGTTCGATTCCCTCAAAAGAGAGAGGCTCGGAACCCACATAATAGACATTGCTCATATGCTATAATTTAGTCTTCACCCAATCCAATAACTTTTGCTCTACACGGATAGCGTTCGCCTCCAGTTCATCCGCTTTCTTCCGCATCATTCCGACGAACACCTCGTCTTGGATGGACGTTAAGTTAATTCGGACATTCAATAAAGCCCCCAATACACAAGTACGGGCAGCCATCATCGCCACGCAAGCATCCGTGACGGCATTCTGATTACCTTTGTGAGCCACATAGATAATCGTCTCCATTACGGAACCGATCTCCTCCGCCACCCTCATCGGAACAATAGCCGCCTCCTTCGTTGCGCTCTGTATCGCATTCGTACGGATCACCTGTTCGTCAGGCGTTTCTTTCGGCAACTTAAAAGCGGAGAATACACGATCATAAGCCTCGCTGTCCTTATCGATATATTCAGTAAGACGCTCACGGATCAAAGCCGCCTCGATAGCGATCGTTTTCATTTGTCCTTCCACTTCCGCATATTTCTTTTTGCCAACAGTCAGATGGGCCACCATCTCTGTCAAAGCTGCCGCTATAGCGCCATTCAAGGCAGATATACTTCCACCACCGGGAACGGGAGCACTACCCGCCGTTTCCGCCAAAAAATCTTTAATTGTCAAGTCTGCTAACATAGTATTTTGATTTAAATGATTCAACAATTCTTATCTTACATCATATAAAGTTCCCCGTCCTTAATTACGGTATCCACGAGATTCATTCCCACATGATAAGGTAGGAACTTATAAGACGGGTATTTCAGCAAGATCACGTCCGCACGTTTTCCCACGCTGATACTTCCAATCTCGGAGGCACGTCCCACAGCTGCGGCTCCATTAATGGTCAATGCCGTTACCGCTTCTTCAGGGGTCATCTTCATATAGATACAGGCCAAGGCTATCATCATCGGGATTGAGGCAGAGAAACAACTTCCCGGATTTAGATCGGAGGCTAAAGCCACCGCGCAACCGGCATCTATCATCTTCCTTGCAGGCGCATACGGCTCATTCAAGGAAAAGGCAGTCAGCGGAAGTAAGGTAGCCACGACACCCGCTCTTGCCAGACGTTTGATGCCTGTGTCCGATATATGTAACAAATGATCAGCACTTACACACTTCAAGGAGGCCGCCAGTTCCGCCCCTCCGAAAGGAACGATCTCATCCGCATGCATCTTCAATTTAAAACGATGATGACGGGCGGCACGAAGCAAGCGCTCACTCTGTTCTAACGAGAAAACGCCTTTCTCACAAAACACATCACAAAATGTAACCGTATGTTCGGCTCGTATGGCAGGAAGAACTTCCTCGATCATATAATCCACATAATCGTCCGTACGACCGGCAAATTCAGGAGGAACAGCATGAGCTCCCAAAAAGGTCGATACGACATCCATCGGATGAGACTCATTCAGGTCCGACATGACACGAAGCTGAACTAATTCTGTTTGCAAATCCAAACCATAACCACTTTTCCCTTCCACTGTGGTAACACCCATGGAGAATAACTCATCCAAACGTTCTTCCCCTCTGTCCCATAGTGTATCGAAATCACTTTCACGGGTAGCTTTCATCGTATTCACGATACCTCCACCACGCTCCATGATCGACATATAACTATCTCCTCGCAATCGCCAAGAGAACTCCTCCTCCCGGTAACCGCCAAAGATAAAATGCGTATGGCTATCTACAAATCCGGGTAACACCGCTTGGTTCTCCGCCCGAATCTCCAAATAATCCTCCGCATGGATGTTTCGAAGTACCTCCTCCGTAGGTCCTACATGCGTAATAACCCCATCAGACATCGCTACGGCTCCATCCTCGATAACGCCTAAATCAGACATCTCCGCTCCCCGTCGCGCCTTATCCCCATGGCAAGTGACGATCTGGGCAGCATTCCTGATTAATATCTTGCTATTCTCCATACGCTATTCCATAATACGAGCTTCCAACACCTGATTCATTGAGAAATCCTCCAATCCCAAATAGTAAGAGGCCGTATCGATCAACGCCTCCATAGGAACCAAGCCGATAATCTCACTCCCCACCACCGGAACACCATATCTGCGAGCTTCGATACGAACTAACTCGAAGGCCCGGTACAAGGCCGTACGGGTATAATCGGTCATATTAATAGAGACCTGTACGATACCACGTTCCTTCAACTCAACCCCCATCGCTTTACAATAGCGTAAACCTCCGCCGATGAAACGGATTTTCTTCGCTATATCCGTAGCGATCTGCAATTGATTCGTTCCTAAGTTCACATTATAGGCGACCAAAGGCATGCGGGCACCTATGGCAACCGTACCGGCTGTCGGATGTCTTTCGGCCGGACCAAAATCAGGTTTCCACTCCGGTTGATGGATTTTCTCTGCCATCCCCTCAAACTCTCCTTTACGGATCGCCGCCAGATTCTCCCGGTAAGGGGCGGAAGCCGATTTCTCATATAAGAAGACCGGCACGGCATAACGAGCGCCCACTTCCTCCCCTACTTCCTTAGACAAGGCGATCGCCTCTTCCATCGTACATCCGCGAATCGGTATAAAAGGAACAACATCTACGGCCCCCATTCGAGGATGTTGACCGCTATGCTTGTTTAAATCGATCAGCTCAACGGCAACTCCAATGGCCTCCAATACGGCTTGTTTTAAAGCGACTGGCTCCCCTACCACGGTAACAACCAAGCGATTGTGATCCTCATCATTACTATAGTCCAACAGTTTAACACCCGTCTTAGCCCGGAAAGGCGTTACGATCTTATCTATCTTCTCCAGATCCCGTCCTTCACTGAAGTTAGGGACACATTCCATAATCTTATTCCAAGTACTCATACCTTTTTATTTAATGATGTTTGTACGATTTCATGAATAAACGCCCTCTCCGGGATATACGGGAGGGTAATATGATACTGTTCGCCACGGTTCTCATTGAAAGTAGCGCTCGTACGCATCGCATTCGGGTTACGAGCCCATGAGCGACGGGCGACACCCCCCATCACGTCCCATATCATAGCAGAGCGAAGTATCTCGTCCACCCGCTCACTACCATCGAGAACCATACCGAAACCTCCGTTTATCGCCTTACCGATACCAACCCCTCCACCATTATGAAGAGCGACCAAGCTCATACCCCGGGCGGCATTTCCAGCGAAGCACTGCACCGCCATATCAGCCATCACATTGCTTCCGTCCCGTATATTAGAGGTCTCACGGAATGGAGAATCCGTACCGCTCACGTCATGATGGTCTCGTCCCAACATAATCGGGCCTACCTCCCCATCACGTACCATTCGGTTAAACTCAAGGGCGATCTTCAAGCGCCCCTCAGCGTCTTGATATAAGATCCGGGCTTGCGTACCCACCACCAAACGGTTCTTCTCCGCGTCACGTATCCAATTATAATTATCCATATCCTGCCCTCTTCGAGTCGGATCGATACACGCCATAGCCGCATGATCCGTGCGAATCAAATCTTCCGGCTTACCGCTTAAACATACCCAGCGGAAAGGGCCATACCCATAATCAAATAATTCCGGCCCCATGATATCTTCCACATAAGAAGGCCATATAAAACCATCTTTCTCGTCCACACCGTTACGGGAAATCTCATGTACACCGGCATCATAGATCGCTTTCATGAAGGAGTTCCCATAGTCAAAGAAATAGGTACCCCGGGCAACCAGACGCTTGATCACCTCGAAATGTCGCTTCAACGTTTTATCGACCAAAGCACAAAAGTCTTCCCGGTGATGAGCCAATAATTCCGTACGTTCCTCAAACGTCACGCCTGCCGGACAATAACCACCTTCATAGACCGCATGACACGAGGTCTGGTCACTCAAAAGGTCGATGGAAAGCCCCTGTTTATCGGCATATTCCAATAAATCCACGATATTGCCATGAAAAGCGATAGAGATCGGTTCTTTCTTACGAATCGCCTCATCGGCTAAGGAGAAAGCTTTCCCCATATCATCCGTCACATGCTGGACCCATCCTTGGCATCGGCGTGTCTCGATACGGGAAGCGTCTACCTCGGCGATTATACTGGCAGCACCGGCAATCACGGCGGCTTTAGGTTGAGCGCCACTCATTCCTCCTAAACCGGAAGATACAAACAGATAGCCTCGCAAATCCTTATCTTGTGGAATCCCTAATTTCTTACGTCCGGCATTCAACAAGGTATTAAACGTACCGTGTACGATACCTTGCGGGCCGATATACATCCAACCTCCGGCCGTCATCTGTCCATAATTAGCGACTCCCATCTGGGCGGCGACATGCCAATCCTTTTGGTTATCGAACATTCCCACCATCATGGAGTTCGTGATAATCACCCGTGGGGCATCCGGCTTGGAATGAAACAATCCTAGAGGATGCCCGGATTCGATCACCAAGGTCTGCTCCTCGGTCAGCTCCTCCAAATACTTCTTAATCAAACGATATTGCATCCAATTCTGGCAGACCTGCCCAGTCTCGCCATACGTAACTAACTCATAAGGATACAAAGCGATATCAAAGCAAAGGTTATTATCGATCATTACTTGAAAGGCCTTTCCCTCGATACATTGACCTTTATATTCAGAGATAGGCTTCGCTTTCAAGTCTCCCTGCGGACGGTAGCGATAACCATAGATCCGTCCCCGGGTCAATAATTCCTCCATGAACTCAGGAGCTAGCTTCTCATGTAATTCAACAGGGATGTAACGAAGCGCGTTCATCAATGCCGTTTCTGTTTGAGCGGGCGTAAGCGAATAGCCGCGATCGGGAGCACGGCGAATACCGGAAACGAAGGAAGGATATTCCGGCAAATAGTTATCAAGATGTATTTCCATAACGTGAATGATTTAGTAGGTGCTTACAATCTGCAAGGAATTTCACGGATTCAGCGCCGACAAGTTAGCGATTATCCAAATCCCAACCAATTATCATTCCATGTTTAGAAGCATAAAAAAGCCCCCGTCTCTCTCATCCTCCCTAAGGGAAAGAAAGACGGGGGCATAATTATAATTGTTCAGTAGTAGAAGTTTTTCCTGATCCATTAGGACCAGCAACAATACAAAGTGTAGGGCGTTTCTCTTTCATTACAAATCACTATTTAGATTCGTTCGATCTATATATCTTCAGTTTTTCTCTCACTTCCTGCATTCTTCGTTTCAGTTCCATCTCCACTCTAAGTGAACTTTCTCGAGCGGCAATAGCTACTTGCTCCATTATATCTTTCCTATCATGAAGTAACTTTAATTAAATGAATAGATTATCAATTAAATCTTCGCTCTATCAATCCAATTCTCTATTTTAAGATGAGGAATACGTTCTAGGTGCTTTACATTTTCTGTAACTAAAATCAAATCATTTGCTACGGCAGAAGCTCCAATCAACAAATCAAAATCATCTATTAAAAGTCCTTGAGATCTCAATGTGCTTTTTAGTTCAGCGAACATAAGCAAAGAACCGTAAATTGGTAAAACTGTAAACTGCGAGATAAAAGATTCTACCTCTTTCAACATTTTATCCTTTCGATTTGAGCAAGTAGCTCCATATAGAAGTTCGGCAATAGTAATTTCAGAAATAAAGCAATATCGCTTCATTTTATCATCAATCTTCTCATTTAAATGAAATTTCCCTTTCATATAGAAGATACATATGTTGGTATCTAAAAGATAACGCCTCATTCGTCAAAAGATTCAATAGATCGCGTTCCCAAAACACGTGCTTTATTAATTTCAGCAATAATCTCTTCTGCACTTTTGTCATCATCCCAAGCGCCAAACGAATCTTGTATGGATGTCTCTTTCTTTTTACCCCTCAAAAGGCTCTCTGAAAGCTTACGAATGACACGCAACTTTATCTCATCGCTAAACGAAGACAATAAATTTATATAACTATCCGCTATTTTCACCGTTGTATCCATAATCTTTTTCTTTTACAGAAACAAATATAATCATTATTGATTATAATACAGTATTTAGTCTACTTTTTTTGCAAGCGTGAACCACCAATACAGCGTACCCAGTATTTATCAACAGGTTAACCATACCAGTTTTTCTGAACAAAATTCAGATTTCTTATTCTTTAACAATTAAGCGGCTGTTTGAGACGGCTTTGTTATCTCAGCATCCTTGCCGTCTCCATAACGACGAACATAGTCACATGGCAAGAACAAAGCGTCCACATTGTTCAACTTGCAACTTTCTACCAAACACAAAAAAAGGTGCATCAAAATGACACACCCTCCTCGTAACAAAAATAAAATCTTTATGATTAGCCTCTACTTAGGCCTACACAGTAAAACGAATTTAACTCATGGAATAGCTGTTAAAATCAACGCTCAATCAAGCCCCTTATACCTCCAACGATATACTCAATATCCCGATCCGTCACATACGGGCCGGAAGGCAGGCACAACCCAACCTTAAACAAAGATTCGCTCACCCCATTCACGTAAGCCGGACAATCCTTATAAACAGGTTGCTTATGCATCGGTTTCCACAAAGGACGGGATTCTATATCCATCGCGTCAAGTCCCACACGCATCGCCTCAACATTGGCATTCGGCTCGCAATCCGTATGTGCGTTAGCCGCTGCGTGAGTCACGCCACCCGCACCACCAACAGCACCTTGTACCGTTGCTTGATAAGCATTCTCCTGCCCTTTCACCCTCAATAAAGGATCCAAGACAATCGTATTCAACCAATAATTACTATCAAAACGACCGGAAGGATTCTCATGCAAGGTGATCCCTTTCACATCCTTCAACAGTTCCCGGTATAAATCACACGTATGCTTATGATGAGCTACATGAGCATCAGCCACCGTCATCTGACCACGCCCGATACCCGCACAAATATTCGACATCCGGTAATTATACCCGATCAGCGACAGCCATAATCTCATCCACCTTATAAGGCATCCCATATAAGGCAACGGGAACAATCGCTTTCGGTGTTTTTCCCGTCTTTTCGGTACGATCCTTAATAGCCTTTTCCAATAACACAGGATTCATATTCCAAGTATCCACCTCCGAATCCACAAACACAGGCGTAGCCCCCAAATAAGTGATCGGATGCGAGGAAGCACAGAAAGTAAAACTTTGTACCAGCACCTCCATCCCCCGGCTTCACGCCACAGGCTTGCGATAACGCTCTTGCAAAAAAACAATTTTCGTCTTTTCTTGGTGTAACGCTAGTCTGCAACTTGAAAAGCACTCTATAATCACAACCTTCAGACTTCTTGCCTCTGATTGACAACGGCAGATTGTATCGTCTGCATATCTCTCAAAAGGTTTTTAAGGAATAATAAAGACGTAAGTACTATCTACGAATAATCTCCCAAAACGTTTGAAAGACCAAACGAATATCATACCCAAACGAAACATTACGAATATACTCCAAATCAATCGCAAGCTTATCTTGCATAACTACATTGATATAATATTGATCCGAATCCTCCACTTTTTCCAACAATTCATTCTCATTCCTATAGCGGATAGAAGCCAAAGAGGTAACCCCCGGACGCACATCTAACACTTGCATCTGTTCTGAAGTATACAAATCCACATACTTACGTACCTCCGGACGAGGTCCCACCAAACTCATATCGCCAATAAAGACGTTGATAAGTTGCGGAAACTCATCCAACTTATACTTACGAATAAAGTAACCCGAACGGGTCACCCTTGGATCATGACCACCAACAGTAATCAATCCCATCTTATCTGCCCCTACACGCATTGAGCGAAATTTAAAGATTCTGAAGTCCCGATTCTTTCGCCCTACTCTCACTTGACGATAAAATACAGGACCTTTCGAATCCAACTTTATCCAAATTGCAAGTATAAGGAATACAGGACTCATCACAAGCAGTCCAAAACCACTTGCAACAATATCAAAAATACGTTTCAATAGAGCTATTATTTAGAGATAATATCAACGAAGTTAGAAATGACGTAATCAATGTCTTCGTCTGTAAGTTTGGTGTGAAGAGGAAGTGTAATCTCATTCACGAATTGGTTATATGCGTTAGGATAATCATTAATATCAAATCCCAAATTCTTATATGCCGTCATCATTGGAAGCGGTTTATAGTGAACATTGCAAGCGATACCACGCTCAGCCATCCGATTAATAACTTCGTTTCTCTGCTCCAATGTCTTGCCAAGAAGACGGACAAGATACAAATGGCCACTTGAAGAATGTTCATCTCCATAATGATTCAGCACCCGTACAGGTATCTCACTTGCTTCGAGCGCAGCATCATAACGTTCAATAATCTGGCGGCGGCGATAAAGCATCTCGGGATAACGCTTCAATTGAGCGAGACCTATTGCAGCCATAATATCCGTCATATTACATTTATAATTAGGTGCAACGATGTCATACTCCCAAGCTCCAAGCTGAGTTTTTGTAAGAGCATCCTTATTCTGACCATGAAGAGAAAGCAACTGAAACTGTTTGTAAATCCATTCATCATCCATTCCTTCAACTGGTCTCCAAGTCAGTGCCCCACCTTCTGCTGTAGTAAGATTTTTCACAGCATGGAATGAAAAAGAGGTAAAATCTGCAATCTCACCACACATCTTACCATGCCATTTAGCGCCAAATGCATGAGCAGCATCAGCCAAAACTACCACACGCCCAAACGCTTTCTGAATGTCATTTGCAGGAACAAATATATCTTTCTTACTTTTCACAGCTGCAAAAATCTTATCGTAGTCACAAACAACCCCAGCCAAATCTACAGGAAGAATGGCTTTAGTTCTTGGAGTAATCGCATCAGCCAGTTTTGAATAATCAATTTCAAAGGAGTCCGGAGCAGTATCAACCATTACCACCTTCGCCCCTACGTGGCACGTCACGCTTGCTGTAGCCGTATACGTATAAGCAGAAGTGATCACCTCATCGTCCGGTCCAACTCCCAGCACACGCAGAATCATCTCCATACATGCTGTAGCCGAATTCAAACAAACCACTTTGTTCGTTCCGCAGCACATAGCAATCATATTTTCAAACTCCTTGGTTCTCGGACCTGTAGTAATCCATCCGGAAAGGATGGATTCTTTAACCTCCTCAACTTCTGCATAAGTCATATCAGGAGGTGAAAAAGGGATTTTTTTTGTTATCATATAAAATGCATTTGTATTAATTCATTTCTAAATGTCAGCTCAATTCAGGGTATCCCCCTTTGAAAGGGCACTTTACAGTATACTAAACCAAGTTTTATTAAATAATACGTTTGAATTCAACATTAGTCTACCGCCAATATGATTTTGCCAGAGGCTATATTAGCATAATCTCCGCATTCGGTTCGTTGCCTTGATTAGCCGCCTTAACAAACTTGTTGTTGGCATGAAACATACAAATCGGGTGAACAGTATCTTTGAATCGGGCTGATTTCAATTCATCACCAATAAAAACATAAACGTTATATCCGTCGGACATAATACTCTTCAATTCCACATCAAGAAAAATCCATAATATCTCTACCATACGGTAAGGTCACGGTAGCTTAAATTCTTTGGGAACAAATGCAGACTATTGCTTATACAAATTTCGATCCAGATGCGAACAGAATTATCGGGATGACCAATGCTTTATGAGACATTGAAACCAGTATAGATTCCCGCTCTTCCTCTGCTGGTGGAATACCATCTACTTTGACTTCAACTGTTTTTTACGAGTATCCTTATACCACTTTTGAAAGATGTTATAAGGAACTTCGCTCTTTATACCTACAGCCCTGCTTTTTACAATTTCCGCAGCCGTTTACCTTCTTCTTCGGTAAAATATAAGTCTATATCACCACTTTCACTTCTCAAAGGAAAAGCGTACTCTGTAGCAACCACTTGTCCCTTCATCATGACGGATTGAAAGCCTTTCTTCGAAAAAAGTTCAAAAACTTCAGGAGCAACGTTGTTGGCTAACTCGTTTCTCTTTTCAATTTACATGACAGAAGCAGACCAATTAAGAATAGTTTCAATACCACCATTCCTATTGGCATTCATTTGTTGTAATCCTTCAAATGCAATCCCCCTTACTGCTTGCTTAGAAGCAAGTCTGTACAATTTTCTCAAAGTCGCATCATCAAGCTTAGGAAAGCTTTCATCAACCTGACCTCCAAGATCAACCTTCAACAAATGAAGGAATATTTTTTTGTTGCTTTGTCTTATTTTTTGAGAATTGTACTTAAAGTTAAATATCGTCTAAAGTAACTGTTTGAGAGGAAGACCAATCAACGAGATTATCAGTCTCACATAAATTTATGAAATTAAAATCTTTTATGTATTTTACAAATTTAGTATAAGCTCCTTTTAGTGCAACTCTATTTTTAAATTGTCGCATTCTTGATAGTTGAGGCATTTGAGGTTGGAGAGGGTCAAAGTCACTAGGATGAAAATATGACATTAAATAGTCAGACTTTCTTGTTAGATTAGATATTATACCATATGGCATAATTCTAAAATAACCACCTCCAGAAAATACTATGTCACGACCTAATATTTTACCGAGACTTATGGGGAACTCCTTTAAAACTCCGTTAGATGTCTTAATTAGTGAAGGAGTAGCCTTGAACCCTGGAATACCACCAAACTCATGAGTCAAAGGAAAAACAGAACTATCATATTTAAAGCCCAGTTCAATTAACACATCAAATGTCCACTTATTTTCTTTAGTTATAGAAAACGAAGGAACTCTATAAGCATTAACCTCACAACCGGCTACATCTTCTATCAAACATTTTGCCTTGTATGTATCTTGCTTGAATTCTTCTCTTGTAAACTTGGTTGCTAATTGATGTTGATACGAATGACAACCTATATGATGATCTTCGGCAACGATTTGCTTAATAATAGAAGGATGCTTTTCCGCAACCCATCCAAGACACATGAAAGTACCTTTAGTTTTACTGTCAGATAAAGC
Source organism: Parabacteroides sp. Y3-G-102 (assembly GCF_023656845.1). Lineage (NCBI taxonomy): Bacteria > Pseudomonadati > Bacteroidota > Bacteroidia > Bacteroidales > Tannerellaceae > Parabacteroides > Parabacteroides sp. Y3-G-102. The sequence continues at coordinate 56,555 of NZ_JAMOKU010000015.1, forward strand.
TTGAAGTATCTTATCTACACCTTCATATAACCGAACTTCAAACTTATCCCATTCAAAATCTTCTGAATAATCATCATGATTATACCAGTCCTCAATGTCAAATGTTAATATATTCATATCTTATATCGTCCCATTATCAACATGAACATTCTGACCAGTGATACTGCAAGCTTTATCGCTTACAAGGAAAGCTACAGTCTCGGCTACTGAACGAACTGAGGTGGCTGCCTTCAGTGAAGTGCGCTTGTAAATTCGGTCTTTCTGGTCTTCTGTCAAAGCGCTGCTCATCTTGGTTTCCATGAAGCCTGGCACAACTACATTGCTGCGGACTCCGAGTTGTCCCCACTCGCGAGCTGTGTCTTTTGAGAATGCTTCTAGAGCGCCCTTTGATGAAGCATACATTGCCAAGCCTTTGTAGCCAGTGTGTGCCGATATACTTGAAATATGCACAATACTTCCCTTTGTATGATGAAGTAACATGTTTCGGATGGCATACTTGGTCATCATCATCGGAGTGAAGACATTGACATCGTACATTGCCTTCAATCGGTCAAGATTGAGGTTTGTCACAATATCGTCGTAAGCCATAGCTGCATTATTGACATAGCTATCAAGCTGGACACTATTGCCTACAAACTCCTTAAAGATTGTCTTGCGTACACCTTTGCTATCAGAAAGGTCAACACACTTGAAGAAGAGACGACCTGCGTATTCGACTTCAAGTTCCTTAAATTCATCGGTATAGCTGCGAGCCACACCATAGACTGTATTTCCTTGCTCCAACAACACACGGCAGATTTCAAGACCAACACCGCGAGAGCAACCTGTAACTAATATATTCATGAGCGTTTAATTTTTCCTGTTCTTGTCAATGAGAATGTGTTCACGAACTTAATTCGGCGAGGAATCTTGAAGTCCTGCAACTGCTCTTTCAGTATGTTGCGGATACCAAGTTCTGTCAACTCTGAACCTTCTTCAATCTTAACCTCAGCACAAAGCACGTTGCCAAGGATTGAGTTTGCCTTGCCATAGACCAATGCTTGTAGTACTCCCTCGATATTGAGTATTGCACGTTCCGTCTCTTCTGGATTGACTTTATAGCCACCCACGTTGATGAGTTCGTTTTTGCGGCTTTTGAAACGGAACAAACCTTTCTCTTCATCAACCCACTCAATCAAGTCGCCAGAATGATAATAGTCGTCCTCAAACCTAAAGTTGTCTGACTGACCAAGCAATGAGCGATGAATCAGCAGCTCGTCATCTACAATCTTGAACTTGTTGCGCAATTTCTCTGGCAACTGGAAAGCATCACCTTTTGCAGCGAACAGTGAACCTGCTTCGGTCGAAGCATACACGTTGTTGATTTTTGCAGAAGGGAAGATTTTTGTGATATTGTCATAGAGCTTGCTATCCGACTTCTCTCCACCAAGCGTAACACGCTGCACAAGAGGATATTCTTTCTCAAACGGAAGCAACAGACGATAGAAGGTCGGTGTTGCAGAAATGTGAGTCACCTTCTGACACTCAATCAGCTCATATACTTCTGAACGAGACTTATTAAAGACATTAACCAAAGTATTCTGATTCATAAATGTCTGGAAAAAAACCTGCAAACCTGCCATATGGGTTGGATTATAGGCATATGCCCAAATCTGTCCGTTATACTTCTCTCCTTGGCGAACTGAGCGAGTCAGATTCTGCACATTGTGTACAACCTTTTTGGGCTGTCCTGTTGTTCCACTAGTGAAGATGGTAATTTGTGAAGAAGAGTTTTGCACGGCAGCAATCACCTCTTCTATAGTTATTTCACCCTTTACAGGCAGAGTTTCTGCCACGTTCATCCTGCTCTCATCCACACCGCCAATCTCGTTGGCATTCAAGTCTGCATCCAGCAGAATCAGCGGAACGTTTGAAGACAAAGCCTTGATTAGGTTGGAGAAATAGAGGAACAAGTCTGGCTGCTTGTAGAGAGGATAATAGCTCTGAGAGCCATTGATCTCTGCCAACAGCTGCTCATAACTATGCACCTGCTTATCGTTAATCAGAAATACAGCCATTAACCCAATTTAGCGTAGATTTCACCGATTGTATTCACAAGGCCATCCTCGAAGATGTCAACATCAAACTCATCCTCAATCTTCACTGTCAGTTCAGCGAGGTCGAAAGAAGTGAATTCAAGGTTGTTACGGAGGTTGTCCTCAACATTCAGTTTTTCTAATATTGCAAGGTTCTTTGCCTTGCGGATTTCGTTAATGATAGATAATACTTTCTGTTCCATATATTTTTACCTTATTATTTATAATAAATCGTATGAAGATAGATCAACCTCCCAGTTATCAAGATTGAGCACATCTTCTTTTGATAATTTTTCTTTGTCTAATATTCTGCAATCAAATCTGAAAGACTTAGGCTCAAATTTTCTTGGAATTTTAATCATCGATATTGGCGTAAAATGCAAATGACCGACATAAAGGAATAGTCCACATTCTGATTTTTTATCTTCCACCATCAGCCTCACAGCCTTATCAAAATTCTTTTTAATCAATGGGTGAACATCCATTAAAAAACATGCTTTTATTCCTTCAAATGCAGAAACTTTCCATACACACCGCATTTCACTATCATTATATTTATGATAATCTTCTGGGTTAAACCAATTGAAACGTGTTTGATGGAATTGTGGTCTTGCTTTCTTTATAATAGCACATGACTGCTTGGTTGAAGAAGATAAATGCGAAAGACCAAGTAAGCACTTTGAAAATAGAATTGAAAACGGATTTAATATCTTAAGAGACGCCTTATAGTCTCCAACTTTGTAAGGTAGGATATAGGTATCAAGCAAACCAATACGCTTTTCTTTCAGGAAAGCTCTACTTACATTATTAGAATTATCATTAGGGAAACCAATACAGGCTGTTATTCCATTTTCTTTAGCATGTTTTACAGAAGCATTGAGAAGTTGAATAATATTACCCACATCGGTTCTATGTTCTTCTATGATAAACAAATCAGTCCCAACAACAACATATATATCTAAATCATTTGCTTTATATGCGAAAGGGACCAAAGTGTAACCTCCGCAAATATCATTTGAATCATTGTACAAAAAAGTGTGATATGAAAAACCTAAAGGTGTGTTCATATACTCGTTCTTAAACACACCAACAGACTTTTCTGTCTCAAATATTTTATTATAAATATTCAAATATGAACTTATGTCACAGTCAGACAATTCTATAGTTTTTAACGTATGAGTAGTCATATTTTATAAGTGTCAACAGGCTGTTTTCTGCAAAAATCATGGCTAAGCACAATAGAATAGGCTAAAATTCGAGTATCATCACCTACATAAATTGATAACCTACACTGTTTCTCTAAACAGGCCTAAGGCAAGATTAGCACTCTAGTACCTAAGTCTATTCTATAAACGGATAATATAATCTAAGAACCTCTGAAAAATTTTCTCAAAGAATTCGTCTAAACCTTCCTATTGTCATTAATTTTTCTTTTTAGTTCTTTTTTCATCATAACACGAACTCTGCCATTGGGAAGTGTAATTTCTTCTACAGGCATTGCTCTATTAACTTTTAGGTGATATTTATAAACCGAAGTATTTGCTTTATCTACCTCAAAAAACATTTCTCTAACACCTAAATCGTACAATATTTCATTTTTTATATTGCTCATCTCTACCGATTTTAGGCTATCGTCATCTTTTAGCCAACACCAATATTCACCTCTAACACCTTCCGTATGTACTAAAGAAGGTGCGTTCTTGCTATTTGAGAGGGACTTATATCTTATCCATACCTCTTTAAATAGAGATGGGTGTTTTATAATAGCACCTAATGCAGCTACTCCAAGTGAGAATTTATGTTTTTTTACGTTCTCAGCTTGTTTCTTAGCATCCATAGTAGTATTTGCAAACCCCAAGATTTTTCCTTTCTCATTAACTGCACATACCGTGACTTCCCATGGATCATCAAGGATGATTTTATAAAAGGCTCTCAAAAAAGACTCTCCTAATGACAAGAAAATACCTTGTGTATATCTTTCACGAACGTGCCAATGTATATTTGCAATTTCTTTAGCATCGCTAGGTTTCGCCAGCCTAAACCTTATTTCGCTCATTGTATTTTCATATAATTAATAGGTTCTACAATCATCTTTTTTGTTCTTAATACCATAGTACCCCAAGTAAGACCTAAACCGAATGCAGAGCATAAAAGTGTGAGCGGTTTTTCTGCAAGTTCATCCTTAAGATTATAAGTCATAAGCATAGGAATAGAGCAGCCACCAAGATTACCAAATTCTTGTAGGTCATATGGTGTCTTTTCTAAAGGTAACTTTAGTTTTTTCACAATACGGTCTACAATAAGTTTATTAGCTTGATGAATCAAAAAATAATCCACGTTTTCTGCTGTCAGCTCATACTCCTCCATAATTTTCTTAATACTAATAGGAGGTTTAGATATAGCAAACGAGAATACATCCATGCCATTTATAAGAGTATCCTTTGGTCTGCGAATTATACCCTTACCAAAGTCCTTATATTCAAATGAGTCCATAGTAATTGGATGTCGGAAACCACCATTCGGTGTCATCAACGCTTCATAACCTGAACCTAATGTATTAAAATCAAGGATAATGTCTTCTGCGTTTTCATCATGTTCCAATGCAATAGCAGTACCACAATCACCAAACAAAGAGATACGGCTCTTGTCTTTAGGCGAACCCATACGAGATGCAGTATCACCGACCAGAACAAGTGCTCGTTTAACACTTCCATTAGAGAGTAAATTTCCTGCGACATTGATGGCGTACAAACATCCGCAACATCCCATAGGAATGTCCATGACAAATATAGAATTAGGCAGACCCAACCTAGCCTGTAGAATACCTGATGTCGGAGGAGTTGGATAATAGTCACCTGTAACTGATTCAAATAGCAACACATCAATACTATCTTTTTCCCAGCCTAAACTTGTCAGGAGGCGTTCTGCTGCATCAAAGCAAAGATCACTTGCGCAAATGTCATCAGTGGCTAAATAACGTTTTTTTATACCAACGGTATTATCGAAGATCTCAGCCTCTTCCTGTGTAAACAGTCCAAGCTCTATTGTGGTCTTAGGGTTATCCGGGACAGTCCCGGTAACACCTCTCATTGCCACATTCTTAATTGTCCACCTTGCCATAACTTAGATTTCCACGTCGTATTTCTTAAGAATCTCGATACCTTTCTCGTATGAAGTCAGCTCAACAATGTCCTCTGGGTCAAGCATGACATCGAAAGTCTCTTCCAACACAGCTATGATATTGAGCTGGTGGATAGAATCCCAGTTGTCAACTGTTTCTTTTGAAAAATCTTCCTTTACGTTTGCTACGTCAGTGTCAAACACTTCGGCGAGTAAGCTCTTGTATTTTTCCAAGTTTGCCATATCTTTATATATTTTTCATTTGTTAATGCAAAATCACCTTTCCTGCTTCGTTACGTTTGATTTCAGGAATATATTCAACTTTAATGTTCTTGTGGAAGAGGTGAGTCTTCTCTGCCACAAAATCTGCAACTGCTTCTTTTAGAGACTCTGTTGTGATATACACTTTCAGAATTTCGTCAGTTCCAGAGCAGACACAGTCTGTTGTGAAGTTAGACTTGATAAGGTGCTCCATTTCATCAAGACCAATTCTCAGACCAAAAATTTTCAGGAAGCGTTTCATTCTTCCTACAATGAAATAATAACCATCAGCATCACGGTAAGCAATGTCTCCTGTGTGCATTATGCCATGATTCTCATCTCCCTTCACAAGGTCTTCCTTGCAGACAGCATAACCCATTGTGACATTCTCGCCACGATATACCAGCTCTCCAGTCGCTTCACCAGCAAAGGTCTCAACACCATTGTTGTCAATGATTGAGAGCTGTCCGTTTGGTTCTGCCTTGCCAATGCTCCCCTGCTTCTTGCTTGCCATGTCAGCTTCAAGATAAGCCATACGTGCAGTGCATTCTGTCTGGCCGTAAGTTGGGATGAATTTCTTTCCTGTTCTCTCGGCATAGTCGCAGCACTCTTTGAACAACTCTTTGCTCAGCTTGCCACCTCCCTGAGTTATAATCTGAAGGTCTGGTAGATTCATTCTGAAGAAACGTAGTTTGCTCAGAATCTCATAACTGAACGGAACACCCGTAAAGCTTGTCACACCACCTTCTTTCATGGTTTTCCAGAATTCACGGTCGGCAAGTGAAAGACCACAGAGATAGATTGTACAACCAGCATAGAGGTGACTTGCTATGACAGAAAGCCCCATTGTGTAGTGCATTGGCAGTGAAGCCATTGTTTTTTCTTCACCTGTCATCTTGAACATCTGAGCAACGTTCCTTGCATTAGCTTCAATGTTATTGTAACAATGCCTTACCAACTTTGGACTGCCTGTCGAACCAGATGTTGGCAGCAGCAGAGAAAGATCTTCATGTAACTTTGGAGCAACATTGCCTGTGTTCATAAGAACATAGCCATGAGACTCATACGTCACCTCTCCATCAAAATTTTCAACTATTTCTTTAGGAACCCAAAGGAACTTAGGCTGGTACATCTCATACAGATTATCAAGCAATGTTCTATCTGTGTTTCTACTCAGTATTAACGGAACAATCCTGTTACTAAGCATTGCAAAATAACCCAGCAGACTACCTATAGTATTTTCTGCAAGAATAAAGGTGAGAGTACGCTCTGGCAAATGATTTTTAAACTCTGTTGCAAAGTCGCATAAGTATCCGTATGTCACAGACTGTTTGCTATCGTCTATAACAGCAATCTTACTTCTGTCTTTCTTATCTAAATTTAAAAACATACTGATTAATTATATTGAAGCACACCCATCCACTCCAAGTATTTGACCAGAGATATAAGATGAACGGTCTGAAGCGAGGAATGAACAAGCATTAGCTATATCTTCCGGTGTTCCCAACCTGCCAAGAGCAATTCGAGAGATTCTGTCATCTATCTTATCGCCATTAGCTTCATACAACTCGGCAAAGCGTTCTGTCTTTACAATACCAGGAGCAACAGCATTAACTCTGATTCCCTGAGCAGCTAGCTCCTTGGCAGCAGATTTGGTGAAAGACATAATTGCTCCCTTAGTTGCTGAATAAGCACTTTGGCCAACAGAACCCAAAATAGCAGTAACCGAAGCAATGTTCACAATAGAACCACCACCGCAGCGAGACATAAAACGAGACACAAGCTGAATCATCTCAATGATTGCTATCACGTTGATGCGGAACATTAACTCTGTCTCTGGCCTTACTATCATACCAATCTTCTTATTGAACACCACGCCTGCATTATTGACCAGCACATTAATCTTACCTTCCGTCTTGAAGATGTTCATGAATGCAGCTTTAACAGCAGCAGCGTCAGTCACATCAAAATATACAGGCTGCACTTTTGTGCCACACTCCTTGCTGCACTCCATAGCCCACTCATCTATCTTGCCTTCCTGAAGGTCGCAAGCATAGACAATTGCACCGTCTTGCGCAAACCGTGTAGCAATAGCCTTACCTATACCTTGTGCTGCACCAGTGATGATGCAGACTTTGTTTTCGAGTAGTTTCATTTACTATTTTTATACTTAACTTAACGTCATACCACCGTCAATCTTAAGTGCAGTACCAGTTACAAAAGCGGCAGCTTCAGAAAGGAGATATGCTATTCCATAAGCAATGTCTTCTGGTTTAGCGAACCTACCTAGCGGATAATTTTTGATTTCATTTGCTTTCTCTTCTTCTGTAAAAGAGCCTATAAGTGCGGTTTCGACCATTCCTGGATTTACGCTATTACACCTAATTCCCTTAGAACCTAATTCCAAAGCAATTGTACGCATAAATGCGTCTATACCGCATTTTGTTGATGCATATATCCCATTGCCTATTGAAACTCTGAAAACTCCAGCAGCTGATGCAGTATATACAATAGAGCCACCTTTATTAATCTTCTTTTTTTTGAGAAGAGATTTTGTCAAAAGAATTGGTGCATTCAAATTAATCTTTTGTATTCGAATCAGTTCCTCTTCTTTAATGAACTGTGTCAACGTTAATTTCATAACGCCGGCATTGCACACTAAACCATCAATTTGAGGACAAAAATCAACCAACGCTGCTAATTCATCAGAATTAGTTAAGTCGGCAGCGAAATATAAGGGTTCTCTTTCTTGAAAATCAGGGAGAGAATTAAAGGTATCTTTAAGAGCCTCCTGCCGAATATCTGTCAGTATAACTCTAGCACCTAAATTAACGCACAAGTGTGCGGTAGCATTTCCAATGCCACCAGCACTACCAGTAATCAAGATAGTCTTTCCTTTTAGAGAAAAAAGATTTGAACTCATCATTACACCTTAGCCATTACTTGATCATACAAATCCTTGATTGTAACAGAAGATCTCATTTCATTAGCTCCTATTGTTACTCCAAGTTCCTCATCTATCATAGCTATGATAGAAAGAGCTATTAGGGAAGAATATTCTTCAAGTTCATGGAATACTGTTTCAGGAGTAAAAACACTAGCATCAGTTTCGTCAAACTGTTCTGCAAAATTCTGAATAAAATCGTCAAGTTCCATAATTAATATATTAATTATCAATTTGTAATGGTATTTTTGTTTCGATTTAACACACAAACACCTTCTATTTTTACTTATATTAACTTCTTCCATTATTCTTGACACAATATATAAATGCAAATACTATGATTGCTGTAAAAGAAACAAAAACATAATATATAAAATCAATATAATTAGAGCGAGGAGCATAAATAATATTACTATACATCATTAATCCAACAGAAGCTTTCCAAAAAGACAATGAACACCATTTTATAATTATCGCCAAACAAATCCCATAGATTAAGCCACCTAAAATAATTCCAAAAAATCCCATGTCAGCCCACAAATCTGCAATGAAAGAACCTCCGTATCCACCACCTGCAAGATATAAATTAGGTGAACCCATATACGTTAAAGTTGCATGTAACGTATGATCTTTCATAGCATGCTCGACTGTCTGAGGTTTTACCGGCCCTGTTCCAAACAATTTCTGTGAAATAATATTATGATTCATGAAGTCAATAATCTTACCTATGCTATAGACCTTACCCTTTGGTAGTTTTTCGTCAAAATAATTTACATATCCTATAACATTAGCACTAACGCCCTGCTGATAAAAAAAACTCACAACAAGGTTTGAAGAACCTTTATAGTCAACATCCTTATCTGACCTAATAAAAGCTATCATAAATAAAATGCTAACAAATATAGGGATCAAAGTAGAGAGGATTATTATACCTCGCTTTGTAATCCAAGGCTTTTCGCCAGGATTAACTCTATTCCTAATAAAGAAATAAGTGACTAAAAATATTATAGCCAATACAGCTCCTCCTCTTTGTCCTGAGCTTAATGACAACAAATTAACTACAAGATATAAAATTATGACATATTTTGAATCTTTTTTTGATGGCATTGTTGCCATATAGAAATAGAAGAAATATTCAAAGAAAGAAGCTAAGAAAACAAAAATATATGGAACTTGTGGACTATAAAATAAATAATAATCTGCATAACTATTAGTCTTCACATATCTTATTTGGTCATATAGACCAACTAGGACAAAAATAGAAAAAAAGTAAATGGCTTTTTTAGATATTTTTCTTACTCGCACAACACCATGATTCTCAAAGAATGGATTAATGCTATTTATGGTCTTGAGAGGAGTTAACCTATAACCTAAATAGACTGATAGAAGCGCAATATATAATTGCAAATTTACTTTTAGATTAATCTCATCATTAAAAATAGTTTCACCCAATTCTAGCGCCAAATCTGACGTATCAAAGAACAAGGGAAAAATAATTCTTGTCAACAGAAATGTAAAGAAAGTTACAAAGAACGCAGCGATTGTAATACTACTGTTCAACCCACTCTTTAAGATATACCATATACCGTCAAATAATAAAAATAAGATACAATAAGCTATCAAATCTACATTAGCAGTTAAGTAGCTACATAAAACAACAATTGACAGAGAAAACAAAAACAAAAGCTCCCTAATATTTATTCTTTTAATTGTGATTTGTCCCATCTGTTGCTTTTAATTGTTAATAACGCTTTTGAATATAATAGTGTTAAAATCGGAGTATGCTACAGTCTCAGCACCTGTAGCTTCACGTTGGTTTATAAACTCTTCAAAGTCACCAATTTCATTAATGTAATAGAAACCATCTTTTACACTTGGGTTATAACCCATTGCTGTCATTCCTTCACAATTCAATCGTGCAACCATCTTTCCTGCTGATATAGCTTCAAAGACAACTGAAGAATTTTCACCGACTATATATTTGTATCGCATAATTGCAATCTGGGAACACTCTGTAGATGTAACATCTTTCACATTTTGAACATCATCAATCAATGTAATCTGCTTCTGTCCATAACGCTCTTGCGGGTGTCTCCTAATATGGAAATTGACATCAGGGTGCATAGAAGCCAGTTTTAATACAGTGCTTAGAATATAGTCACTAATCTCTGGGTCAGAAATAAATAACACATAATTAGGGTCAAATTCTTCAACATTCAAGCTAGTTTTCAAATAACTCTTTAAAGCCCAACCCACATTAACAATCTTTAACGGATCTATACCAAAAACATCAAGAGGACAACTGTTGCCAAAGGCACAGAACACATCTGGATCTATTTTTGGATTATATTCACCTGAATATTGAGGTGTTCTGCCCAATGTAATACCATGTTGCATTTCAACCACCTTAATTCCTAAAGATTTGGCTGCCAACGCTTGTGGCAAGAATGTAATTCTTGATACACCAATAATAACACCTGGCTTTGTGTTTTTAAAAATTCTCCTATACATTACTCTTTGCACCGTGAAAGAACAAATCTTTAAAATGCTATATAACTTTGCCTTTTTGTCCTTAGTAAAATAATCTGTTGTTACATTATTCAACTTTTGAAATTCCTTCTTGTTTAACAAATAAACAAAAGGAGATATTATAACGCCGCAAAGCAAGCTAAAAGTTCTAATAATGTCGGTATAAACAATAGGATGCTCATCAGACCTATCGGCAGGATGTGAAATCTCGTTATTAAAATACAAGTAATCGTTTTCTTCAAGTTCACAACACTTAATAATCGGGTCAAAGAATTTATCAATTCTTTTATTGTTAACATTCTCTAACCTTGTAAAACCCACAAAACAATACTTTACATTCTTCTTTGAGAAAAGTAAAGACAACAGCTGAAAAAGAGAGATAAACCAATATTTCACACTACGAATTGACCTTTTTGTCTTATTGTTTTTAGCTAGCGTAATGTCAGTAACACCTTTGCTAATCAAGTAATGACCTCTCAGTCTATATTTCAATATAGGCCAAGCCGGAATTCCACTAATATTGATTTTGTTAAGGTTATATCTTTCTTCAACCTCAAGTATTTCTGCAACTAAAGAATCTAACGTTGCCATTGCTTACTTTTTTAACAAATTATGAAATACTTCCGAATAGCCATTTACCATAGAATGCAATGAAAACCTTTCATCAAACAATCTTTTGGAGTTGTCTCCCATTTTCTTCCAGTCGTATTTGTCTAGGTTCATCAAGAAATCTTTTACACCTTCTTTTGATGGTTCTATCAAGAATCCTGTTTCTCCTTCAATAATCATCTCAGGGATGCCACCAACTCTTGTTGATATAATAGGAAGACCTTGACGCATCGCTTCAAGAATTGATATTGGAAGACCTTCATCCAAACTAGGGAGAATAAATATATCATTCTCTGCTAATATTTCTGCTATGTCGGTTCTGCTACCTAAAAAAGAAATGAAATCTAAGATATTATTATCTTTACAAGTATTGTACAACTCATCCTTTATAGTACCGTTACCAATAATGTTAATGTGAATCTTTCCTAATAAATTTTCAGGTAATTCTTTTAAAGCTTCAATTATAAATCTTTGACCTTTTCTTTCACATATAGTTCCAACACAGCAAATTGACAAAACTTCAGGATTCTTTGTGGTATCATTTACTTTATATTCTGGGACACCATTGTAATTAAAGAAAACATTATTCTTATCAAATCTTGGATGTATTTCAATAAAGTGGAGAGAAGATGATTCTGCTACAAAACCTATCTTATCAATATGTTTCAATACAAATTCACCTTTGCTTGTATAATACTTGGAGAGAAAACCTTTTCTTAAACATGGATATTGGATAAAATCCATTTTATATAATTCGCCATTAGTATGTACCACTAAAACCACCTTTGCTGTATCCTCTTTTTTTCTGGTTTTCAAGTAATAATAGCATGTATTCAATTCATGCATAAAGACAACATCTGCTTTTCTATTTAACTGCCTATATCTAGAAACTAGTGTCTTTGCAGCTCTGCCGCTTCTAATATACAGATGTAATAATGCAGCCAATGAATTTGTTCTACAATGACTGTCAATCAAGTTATATAAATATTTCTTTATACCATGAATCTCTGCAGCCTTAGAGCCTTTGATCTTATTTGGAAATATATTTTCTCTGGTATAATAGTCTATATCTACACCTTTATCCTCGAACAAGCTCTTGCTTTCATGCAAGAAACGCATTACAGCACTTGCTCCTGTAGGGTCTGAGAGATACTTGCTATAGAGTAATGTAACTTTCATATTTTATCATTTTATTTTAGCTTTTACTATTCTTATGATTTCTTTTCTTTCATTTTTAGATAAGCCTAATAACCATATAATTCCAAAAGTGATTATGAAAGACATACCTGTTGAGAAGAAACAGTTTAGTCTAACATTCAATGAAAATCTATTAAAGAGCAATGATACTATAATACTTAATACTAAAACCGCAAGCATCTTTGGTAGATTTCTTTTGAAAAATACGGATAAATCAATGTCCATAAAGTACTTTATGTGGATAAGCCTTAATATCCCTGTTATAGTATTGAGAACAACCATAGTTGCAGGTACACATATAGGAGAAACACCTTTAGAAAGCAATATTGAGGATATAACAATATTCATGATTAAGATAGAACTTAACCAAATATTATATTCTTTTATTCTATTCGAAGCAAAAATCAAAGTGTTAAAAGGAGATTGAAGAGTATCAATCAATTGAAAAATAATTATCAAGACACAGAAGGCATAAGCATAAGCTGGCGGTGTTACCAACCATATATCTAAGACAAAATGGATATTGCACATTATTGGAACTCCAACTAAAGTTACCATATAAAATGCAATTGAAGAAGAACGGTTGATTAAGGTTGACAATCCTTTATAATCTCTTTCTGCATATGACTTATTGATTTGAGGCGTAAAAGCCATTTGCAAGCTTGAAGCTAATGAAGAAAATGCAGTATTGGCCTGATGTGCAATACCCCATGAAGCATTTGCAACCACACCGGTGAACACATTCATCAAAATATTACCACCCTGTTGGGCTGCTGCATTCGAAAAACTGCTGAGTGATGCCCACCCAGAGAATGTCATGGTATGCTTTACCTCCTTGTAGTCAACTCTTTTCTTTAATCTATAGAAACCGAAGTTCTTTTTGCAATATAAATAAGTCAATACAGTGCTTGACAGTGCGCTTCCACAAAAGCATATGCAATAAAGTAGCAATCTGTTTGAATCAGAAAGGAATAGCAGAAACGCAGCTAATAATTTCAATACAGATTCTATAATGCTGATTAAAGCATAAAAAGACATTTTCTCATGCGATACAATCAACGATGTGTATGGTATTCTAATAGTTTGAACAATAAAGGTGACAATGCATATCTGAAAACATGGAATAATTGCATCCCGATATTCTTCACCTATATTCAATACATGTGTCGCTATATAAGCCCCCAAAGTCTCTAACAGAATAAATACTACCACAATCAGGATAATTGTAGTGTGTAGTAAAGTGTTAAATACCTTAGCCTGTTCTGATTCTGTACATGTTGCAATACTCTTGGATATAAACCTTAAAGTGGTTGTATTTAGAGAAGACTGTAAGAATAGGAAGAAAACAACTATGCCGTATATGACATTATAAGTTCCAAAGCCATCAACATCCAAGACATGTAAAACAATACGTGAAGAGTATAGAGCAATTAACATTGTAATTACCATTCTGATATAGAGATATACAGAGTTCTTTGCAATTGTTTTTATAGATATAGCCATATATTTTGACTTTATTATTGGCCCCTTCTAAAATTATAAAGAAGGAAGATGCACTACCACGACTGCCGAGTGACACATGAATCTATTCTGCTCCCCTTTTCTTGGATCCTAAGTTTGCTATTCCTGTTGATTCAATATGTGGATTACACAACAAAATATTACGCTTCGTTTTGGAATCTACAGAACTGTTCCTAGAGCGTCTTTACTTTACGTTGTGCGGATTTCCGCAGTCTGCGCTCTTCGCACAACTACTCCTTCTGTTCTCCTAATGTTGCGATTCAAAGGAGCCATCCAATCCTCCAAGGCCTTTTGTCTAGCCATGAAATCTTCAAGGACAAGCTGCATAGCTTTCTCCGTCAAAACGTGTTCCTGATTTTCTTCAGATAGGTACCGGATATAACGGACTTTTTGATCCTCTGCCATACCTTCACTGTAATTTATAGGAGTACGCAGATAGGTTTCCCGTCTCAACAACTCCCGTCAGGTTTCAATTATATGTTACATTAGATCATTTATAAACCTCTGAATCACTAATACTAAAATACAAAAGTAACCACAAAAACGTGAATAAAGATATTATCTATCTGATTTTAAAGCTTTAACAGTACAAGCCTCAAGTATCAATGCTACGTCTTTCCAGTAGATTGTCAAATGAAAACATACGAACTATTCGTAGGTTGCGGGATATGACGATAAAGACATTATCATCGCTTAGTTTTCAGTGAAGCCATCTTGTATGATGCACAACACCCAATTGTACTTGCAACGCATATCAGTAAAATCACGGACATGATAGAAATGAGTAACACTCAACATCCCCCCTCCAATTTCTCTACCATAGTTACCTGCTCATAGTAACTTAAATTTTTGCGGGACAGATGCAATCCATTACTCATACGAATGCCAATCCATACTTGAGAAGCGTAGCAACGGTACACTCTGGCTATTTTTGAGGATTACTGCCCTGCGGGGAAGTTTCATCCTCCGTAGAGAAACCTTCAACTTGGACTTCAACAACTTTTCTATGGATGCCCTTATAGTATTTTTGAAAGATGTTGTAGAACCTTGTTTCTAACACAGAAAGATTGGAAAGACTTCCCATGAGACAAAGCCTCCGTTTAGCACTGAATGTAAAAACTTTCTAGATCTTCACTGCTATACATTAATGTTGAATTTTTGTTCGCAGCGGAGGTAGATAGTTTATTTTAGAGCCTTTTTTTGAGTGTTTACTAAACAATATTATGATTACAACTAATGACAAACGCTCCAATATTTCATTTGCATATCAATGAAACGATTCGTGCTACTAAGATAACATCTTAATACAAAGCTATTGCCCCATAACAATTCCTCAATGCTAAATGCCTATGAATACTAAAACCATTTTTATTCACCTCATCTACATCATGATACTTTCCCACATAAATACGATCACCGTTATGGTCCGTATCACTACACCAAACAAAATCATGATGCCACAGCAACTCTTTTCTAGCATAATAATAAGCGAAAAAAGTATAGACACACAATATCGCTGTAGGGAAGTTTATATTTTCATTCAACAATTCTAAAGGTTGAACTGCACGTGAACTTTCTATCACATTTTTCTTCAACAAAAACCAACGTAAATCCAAAGTATCATATATAAATGTTTCACACATATACCAATCCTGATTATAGAAACAAGGTTCTGAAATATCCGGATTTATACCAAAACATTTACGAAAGCGATCTATAGAAAGTTTTTCCCCATTCAACTCTTGAACACCCAATATTAAAATATAATCTTTTGAATACTTTTTTAAATCACCCACTGAATAATGTATGTCTGGAACTTGAATGGAACAGGAAGAAAGACCCATCCTTTCAAAAAGAAACTGTAGTTCTTCCAAACCAATGAAATTCGCACCAAACAAATCTTTTGCGTGCGCTATTGTAACTCTTTCCATTTTTGATAATCTATTGCTTCTCCATAAGTAGCCAAATGACCTAATTGGGAATACTTTTGAATACGAATAAATTCTTGTTCTAAACGTTCAAACCGCACCCCCCATCCAGAATCACTAAACCAGCCCAAATTTTCAGCTGGGGAATTATAGAGAATAATATCACTTTTTTTATCCAGCACTTCACGTAAGAAAGTCAAATAAGCACGATATTGATGCTCATGGCTAGCAACCAACACTAATCGTTTCCAGCTATTTTTAATTGCCATTCTCACCACCTCAACAGCCTGTTCTTTTGTATTTAAAGACCTGTCTTCATGTATAACAGCAGATGTGGGGACACCTGCATTCAAAACATGAGGTAGGATATCTGAAAAAGGAAAACTTCCATAGGCATAATCAGTAATATTGCCACTAAACACTATTTTAGCAGCAATATTCTGTTTATAAAGTTCCACAGCCTTCTGGTAACGATTCAAACCATCACCTTCCAATAAAATAATAGCATCGGAAGGTTTTAAAATATCATTATCTACAACTGATATAAATTTCTCACACTCTGTCATCATCAGAAATTATTCCAAAATAACGGTTGCCCTTTTGCTATATCTTCTTTACATTCTTTGCCTATAATTACAGTTTTATATTTTGGAGGTATACCTAAAGCAGGGCGAAGCACATCAATGTCTTCTTCTGTTATCACATGTCCCTTCCTCATATCATTGTTAGCATAAAGACAACGCCGTTGTACATAAACCGTTTCCCCTTCTTCCGCAACCACTTCCTTAACCGTACTTCCCATTGCACGTTCTACTTCACGAATGGAATCAACCATAAATTTAAAATCCTTCGGTTCCATAGAATGAGGATGATCAGGTCCTTTATCATCTTTGTTTAAAGTAAAATGTTTCTCAATTACTCTACCACCGATAACAACAGAAGCAAGCGCTACAACATGGCCGGGAGCATGATCAGAATAACCAGTAAGTACATTAAATGCCGATTGGTAAGTCTTGAGAACATTCACATTAGCACTATCTATCTTTGATGGATAATTCGTAATACATTGCATCAGCACCAAGTCCTTATTACCCGTAGCATGAATAGTACGTACAGCTTCATCTATTTCAGCCATTGTCGCATCACCAGTTGCCAACATTACGGGTTTACCTTTACGAGCAATATAATCCAACATTTCAAGCCAAGTTATATCACCCGAACCTATTTTTATAAAAGGGACATCCAAATCTACACATAAATCTACTGCCTCCTTAAAATAAGGAGAAGTAGAGAAATCAATTCCTATAGATTTGCAGTATTCTGATATTTCCTTATGCCATGCCACAGGGAACTCCGCATCTTTGAAAACTTCACTAATCGTGCGTCCCCAAGAACCATGTACTCCCTTCAATTGCATCCGAGAAAATCCACCTTCTGACACGATACGAGGAGTTGAGAAGGTTTGAAATTTAGCACAATCCGCACCCGCCTCCTTCGCCGCATCAATTAGACGCTTTGCTTTATCAAGACTTCCATCAAAATTTGCACCAATTTCAGCTATAAAATAAGTAGGATGATCCATGCCTATCATCCGATTCCCAATTCTTATGTTTCTATTAAAATTCACCATAATATAATATTTAATTAAGACGTTTAAATCCAGATTGACAAACAGGGCCATCAAGAGATTTCATAACATCCTTACCATCTTCAAAGTCACAAATTTGAGCAAAGATCTTATCCAATTCAAAGAAATAACCATCTAAGATTTCTGGAGTATGAGCAATACAAGGATACATGCTGTTACCTGCAAGGTAACCTTTTTTCAACATTTCTTGAGTTATAAAAGTCTTATAAGCAAGATGATTTTTACTTTTAAAATTATATCCGGCAAGAGCAGGAATACCCCATTGTTCAATTTCCAAACCATATTTATCAGCCAAAGCCTGCCAACGTTTTTTGTTGCTATTACCAATAGCGGTAATAACTTCCCAAGATTTAACACGCTCCATAACTTTCAATGTGGCCAACGCTGCTGTAGGTCCAATACGCTCAGTCCAAAATGTACTACTAATCCATGTTTTCTGTGCAGCATCCATAATCTCCCTACGACCAACTACAGCACAGATTCCATATCCGTTCCCAATAGTCTTACTATATATAGCCATATCAGGTTCTACAGCATATTTCTTATATAAGCCACCGAATGTTTCACGAAACCCACTCGTACACTCATCAAAAATAAGAATTATACCACGTTCAGTTGCCAAATTTCTTACATTCTGTAAGAAATTATCTTCAGGGCCAAAATTACGGCACACCTCCATTTTTATTGCAGCTAAATCATTATTATTCACAATATTAAGCAATTCTTCAAAGCTATTATACCTAAAAGGAATAGTAGAGCCACGCAATCCTTTAGGAACACCTGCAGGAGGAATACCTGGCAACAAATGACCAGCCAACGCATCACTGTCACCCAAATTAACAGAAACATACCAATCATGCCAACCATGATAGCCGCAAATAGCAACTTTATCTTTCCCTGTCGCCGCTCTAGCTATACGTATACATACAGAATTTGCTTCACCACCGCCACGAGTATAACGAACCCCACCAGCCCATGAATCAAGTTCAATAAGTTTTTCTGCTAAGTAAACCTCTTCCGGACAATTTAAAGTAGTCAAATTTCCATTACAAACTACTTTCATAACCGCCTCATCAACCTCTTCATTTGCATACCCTAATGTATTCGTACCAATGCCCATCATTGAACAATCAATATATTCCTTTCCGTCAAGATCCCAAATTCGACATCCTTTGGAACGACTATAGTATGCAGGCCAATTCTCAGGTAAGAATTGTTCCGGTCTTTTTGAAAGCAACATAGTTCCACCTGGAATTATTTGTTTTGCTCTTTTGTATAATTCTTGTCCTTTACCCATAATAATTAATCGTTTAATAGTGATCTCATATATCCTTCATCTCTCATATGGCTGTTATTCAAATCTCTAACACTTTTATTAGAATCCAAATATTTGATATAATCTTCCCAATCAGCTTCTTTACCCACTTTTTCCAAAAGTTCTTTCACAACCATAAAGTCTTCTTGAGTGTCTACAGTAATACGATATTCAGAACAATCTGTTAGTGACTCCACATTAACCGAAGAAAAAATGCGTCCACCATTAAAAGAAGAATTCTTTTTTATATAAGGAGTCACGTGTTCCCGTTCACTTTTTAATAATGCCTCATTATAAGCTTTTTCTAAAGCTGAAAAACGAAAAACCTCAGTGTCAATACCATCTGGATAAGTTGGTTTTAAAGTATTTGAAGCATAATCACAACCACTAGAAATACAAGTGGTAATTACGCAATCTATAACTTTCGGATCAATCAAAGGACAATCCGATGTTACTCTCACTACATAATCAGGGCACATATCTTTGATTGCAAAATAAAAGCGTTCAAGTACATCATTCACTGAACCTCTATAACATTCTGCGCCATTACGCTGCGCTATGCGTACTATCTCATCAGATCCATCCTCAGTAGTTGTTGCCACTACTAACGACGTAATTTTTTCAGATCGCAAAATTCTTTGCAAATGTATGTCCAGAAGCGTTTCATCCCCCACTTTCTTCAAAACTTTAGCAGGCAATCTTGTCGATCCATACCGAGCTTGAGTAACTGCTATTACTTTCATTTTACCACAAAATTAGGATCTACATATTTCTTTATATTTTCACGCATTGTTTCCACCGTCTCCCATTCTGTATTGTTGTCTGAACTGTAATGAAATCCTTCAGGTACAAGTTGAGCATTATGATGCCAGATAAATTCTTCACGTGTATGTTTATAAGACACAGAGGGAAGAATCACATAATATTTACCCAAGTCAATGGTATCAAGAGCATCAGTCACGGTAATCATCTCCTCATGCAACTTCTCTCCCGGACGAATACCTATCTCTATCTGTGGTAAATTAGGAGCAATTGCGGTAGCTACATCTTTTATATGATAGGAAGGAATTTTAGGGATGAAGATTTCACCTCCTAAATGATGTTCAATGGCATACATCACCATAGCAACACCAGCCTCTAACGAAATATTGAAACGTGTCATACGCATATCGGTAATAGGCAACTCTTTGGCTCCATTATCACGCTTACTGATAAAGAAAGGGATTACGGATCCTCGTGAACCCATAACATTACCGTAACGAACAACAGAAAATTTAATAGGTTTAGAACCACTGATATTATTAGCTGCCGTAAACAATTTATCAGATGCCAGTTTTGTCGCTCCATAGAGATTAATTGGCGCACAAGCTTTATCAGTAGAAAGAGCTACAACATCTTTAACACCTGTAGCTAGAGCCGCTTTAACTACATTCTGTGCACCATGTACATTTGTTTTAATGCACTCTTCAGGATTGTACTCCGCCGTATCCACCTGTTTAATGGCAGCGGCATGGATAATCACATCTACTCCCTCACAAGCACGGGTCAGACGCTCAAGATCACGAACATCTCCAATAAAATATCTCATTTGAGAATACTCCCTCTCCGGATATTTCTGCTTCAACTCGAATTGTTTCAATTCATCTCTAGAATAGATAATGATTTTTTTCACTTGCGGATAATCACGAAGAATCGTTTCCACAAACTTCTTACCGAAAGAACCTGTTCCTCCAGTAATTAATACTACTTTTCCGTTTAGCATTATATTTTATATATTAATCTGATTTCACAAGTATTAAGTAGCAGAGAGTAGTGTTAACCATCACTATAAAGTTTTCTTGCCTGTCAACAAGAGTACACTCAGTAAATACTCAATTCAAGATATACTCCCTTAAAAGGGCACTTTGCAGTATCCTAAAACAAGTTATGTGTATATAACATTAGCCGGTGGCTAATGTGATTTTATCTGGGATCAAGTTCTGATAATCCCGGAAACCTTTAAAGATTTTTTTTGAAAAATATACCGATGAAATCCCATGCGGAACTACTATGTAATTTCATGGTTCTTATTATACTATGATAAATCTCAAACATCACTACAATAATAATACGAATTGTTTCGCTGAAGGATCTTATCCTATATGGATAATTAATCGACAGGATGAGATGGCGAATCAATTCAATCCAACTCCTCAAACCGGGAGTTCTGGCTCTTGAACTCAGGTACGAAAGCTTTCATCTCCTTCACCATCAAAAGGATCTGGACACGGAGAGACAATTCGGTTAATACATTAATATGTTCTACTACATCCTTATAGATATACTTGCGTACAGCGGCCACTCGAATCTTCTCGTGAGGGGTCTCTTTCGTGTTCTCCTTGTTGTTCAGTAGCTCTTCATACAATTTCTCGCCGGGACGAAGACCAGTGTACTTGATCTCGATATCCTTGTCTACCTGTAATCCGGACAGTTCAATCATGCGCTTCGCCAAATCCGCTATCTTCACCGGCTCTCCCATGTCGAAGATGAAGATCTCACCACCCTTGCCCATCGTACCGGCTTCTAAGACCAGACGGCAAGCCTCCGGAATGGTCATGAAGTAACGGATGATATCGGGATGGGTGACCGTCACGGGGCCTCCTTGAGCGATTTGTTCACGGAAACGGGGGATAACCGACCCATTGCTACCTAGAACATTGCCAAAACGGGTCGTAATGAAACGCGTCTCGCCTTTCACCTCTCCTCGCTCGATCGCAAGGCTCAGACTCTGTACATAGATTTCGGCCAAGCGCTTGCTACAGCCCATGATGTTCGTGGGGTTCACCGCCTTATCCGTACTGATCATCACAAATTTCTCCACACCATAGCTTACAGCGGCATCCGCCATCACACGAGTACCGAACACGTTTGTTCGAATCGCCTCGCAGGGGTTCTCCTCCATTAAAGGGACATGCTTGTAGGCCGCCGCATGGAACACTACTTGGGGATGCCAGTTGCGGAACACATAATCCACACGGTCCGGGCTACGGACATCGCCGATTACTGGGATAAAGTTTAGTCCCTTGTATTTCTCTTCCAATTCCAGACGGAGATTATGCATCGGGGTCTCGGCGGAGTCGAAGCAAACCAACTTCTTAATCGGGAAATGAGCCAGCTGGCGACAGATCTCGCTACCGATACTGCCGGCGGCTCCCGTGACAAGCACGGTCTTCCCTTCCAACAGATTGCCGATCTCATCCAGATTGATATGGATCTCCTCACGACCTAGCAAATCCTCGATACGGATCTCTCGGACGGAACGTTTCGCCTCACCTCCACGTAGCTCCTCCATCTCCGGGACTACCAACGTCTTCAAGGAGGCCTGCTCGCAATAACGGATCAAACGGTCACGCTCCTGATGGGCAACCTTTATATTGGGGAAGAGAACGCCATCCAAGCTGTTGCGAGGGATCAAGCGATACAGATCCTCCACGTTCTCGATCTGGTAGACCGGTAACTCCGCGATCCGGATGCTTTTCTTGGAATTGCCAAAGGAAAGGAAGCCCATGATGCTATAATTCTGCATGAATACCTGACGGTTCGCCGATGTAGCGATCATCACGCTCTCCTCCTCCGTGCCAAAGACCAGTACCCGCTTGCGTTTCTTGCCGAGTTGCAGGAGGACGCTGTTATAGACATTGATCACGAAGACACGCAACGTGACCAACATCACGATCGTCAACGTACTGTCCATGATTCCACCCAACCAATAGATAGAAGGGCTGAAACGGGCTTTCAACAGCCAAAGCAGCAGGAACATCAAGAGCGACTTGCCGATCGCAGCACCACCGATCCGCCACAAGCCACGCAGCGTGGAATGACGAATAACCCCATGATATGCTTTGAACAGCAAGAACGAAACGATACTGGCCACAAATGAGGAGAGGCCTACTTTCAGCACATCAGACTCTCCTATACGTATATGCAGAATGGAGAACATTCCTAGTACGCCCAGCAACGACACGGAGAGCGAGACGAAAAGGTCCGCGCTAAAAATGATCCAACGGTTGATATACCGCAAATTCACCAGACGGCCTAAGGCCAATCGCCATCTACCCTTATGAAAATCCATCATTTGTATTTTGTTTGTTTTATATTCAATGCCCTAACTTTTCCCAACGGCGGTGCCTGTGACTCGTGGCGTCCCGAAGCGGCGGGCGTAATACAGCTTTCCGTCCGCAAGATCGTACCATCACCCTGGTGGATGATTTGGATCGCATGGGTTGCATTGGGCAGGATCTGCACATTACAACCGTAGATATGGAAGACGGAACGTGCTTGTTCCGCCCGCCCATAGTTTTCTGTCATATCGTAATTTTTTCAGTAAGGTTATCACTTTTCGTTTCCCTTGGAAAACGAGGTATATATGAATTGCCCTATGAAGTATATATCAATTGCCTAACGCAGTATATATCCTCGGGCATATGCAGTATATCTTCTCAAAAACGGCCAGTTGAACGGTGTCTGAGACGACTGCTCCATGCATCGTTGATACGGGCACGGATGTTGCTGACGCTTTTACCCTTCGTGATTCGTGGGGTGATGGGTAGAAAGAGGCGGATGAAACGCTCTTTGACCATCTCCTCGGGGGTTATTTTCGGCTCGTTCTCTTGCATGACCAGAATGACTTGGGCCAACTCGGTAACCGTCCGGCACTCGACGATCTGCGCAAGATAGCGTTCCAGATCCTCTTCTTTATTTATATAGGCACGAAAACGGATCGTTTCAGGCATGAGACCGGATCTACCGTCCCCCTCTTCTTGGGAGGTTTCCCCGCAATATTCCCCCACATAGAAGTTCTGGATGGCTTCCGTAGCGTTGGGGAGTATCTGGTTATTGCCGCCGTGTATGGTAATCGTTATATCAGACATAAGGTATATATGAATCGTTTGTCAATGAAAAGTAAACAGTTTGTCAACGGTTATCAACGGATTTGATTTCGCTATCCGGGGGTTGTACTTTCGCATTGTCAACAATAAATTTAATCTTTTAAAAAAAAGAAGTATGATTAATTATTCAACTTACATGTGGAAAAGTCCACTGGATGAGACAGCAAAGGAACAGGCGTACGCCAAGAACCAAGTGACGAAAGTGATGAGTTTCGATGATTTCGTGAAGCACATCTCAGATCACAACGGTGTTTTCACACGCGGCACGGTAAAAGGCGTGGTAAGCGACACCTGCTCATGTCTAGTGGAACAACTGCTGAACGGCTACAAGGTACAATTTGGCGAACTAGGAATCTTTAGCATCTCCATCACCTGCGAGCCGGCCGCTACACTCAAGGACTTCTCCAGCGATAATATCAAGGCCGTGAACATTCTATTCAATCCGGGTATAGACTTCGAGAACCTACGTTCTAAGGCAGAATTCAACCTAGTAACCAGCCGTGCGATCCAAGCCGCCTCACTGAAGGCGGTAAAGGAGAATAAAGACACGGTGGACTTGGCAGCATTGAAGAAAGGAGACTCAGAATCTCCTGATGAGATCTAAATCCTACCATTGAGAAATACGGCTTTTAAACCATGAAGCTTATTTTATTCATTTATTTAAAGACTACAAGTATGAAAAAAACAAATTGGAAGAGCGTCTTGCTCTACATCATCCGTATTGTCGAACTGGTCATCACCGGTGCCGCCGGTGGAGCCGCTAGCGGTTGGATCGGATGAGAACCATCACGCTGATTATCGTGCATTGCTCTGCCAATAGGCAGGGCAGCACTTTACGGATGATGGACATCGACCGTCTGCATCGCTCTCTCGGCTGGAATGGCTGCGGATATCACTTCGTTATCCCGACCGATGGTACGATCGAGACCGGTAGGCCCCTTGAACAAGTGGGCGCTCACTGTAAGAACCACAATCGGCACAGTATCGGGGTTTGCTATATCGGAGGACTCGCCAACGATGGAAAGACTCCCATGGATACCCGAACGGAAGCCCAACGAGAAGCCCTACAGGGTTTGCTTCGTGAATTACATCAGCGATTCCCCAAAGCCCTGATCGTGGGACATCAAGACTTGGACCCGTCGAAATCCTGTCCCTGTTTTAATGTCGTGAACGAGTTTTCCGATTAGTTTAACGCAGGGAGTCCCTTCACCTCCCTCGTATGCCACGCTTGGTAGGCGGGAGCGGAGAGTTCAGGTACAGTCAATAACTTGTAATCCGCCCCGTTCTGCTTAGCTATATGTTTTCGTTCATACAAACGAAGGGAACGATCCGTTACGGAAACCATGACAACCGGAAAAGGATAAGCGTACAGGCGCATCGGCGTGATCTCACTATCCGGAAAGGCACGACGCAATTGATAAGCGGAACGTTCGAACGCGACCCAATAAGATCCCGTACAATATAAATGGATCGAGGTCTGATTCGCACACTCACGATTCATGATCTCTCTCAAATGCCCTTTCAGCAATAGCATCAAACGGATACCGGAGGGAGTTTCGCTTTCCTTTCTCATGACAGTCTACTATTTAATGTTTTAGCCAAATATCGTAATCGTGTAAACGCTGTATCAACAAGGCCTTGCTTCTCTTAGGCGAAGGGTCATCCCGCCAGGGATCTACCAGCTCATGCGCCATACGGTAATACAGGTTGCTATTCGTGCAGCCGTAAAGCGTGACGAGCAGCAAGGCACGAGAATTCACTGCCTTAACCAATGGAAGCATATTGCGTAGGGTGGAATACAAGCGTTCAAACTCCTCTTCCTGATCCAACAGCTTATAGGCCGGAAGGAGTAATGAGTAAACCTTGCAACGCATCACGTCGGTCTCCACACGAAGGGAAGCATAGCCCTTCAGCACCTCACGAACCAAAAGTTCGTCTTCCTTTCCCAATTTGCCCGAGAGATAATAACGCCCCAACGCCTTGTGCATACCTTCCGATAAACGATCGTTATCCAAATGGGTATAAACATGCTTGCCTTTCGTATTCAACTCGATCAGCTCATACTCGCCTTGCCTTACCTCAAATAGAGGAACCCACATACAGTCAAGGATACGTACCATGACATCCTTATGACCTCCACCCGGTTGCACCACCACCTCAGCTTCCATCCCCATGAAAGAACCCGAGGTGATACGTACACGGTCACCTTTCAGCAAGCGACCGCTATCCGGTACGTACACCGGAAGCTCATTGGAATAAGATTCTGCCATCCAGCGTAAGGTCTCCATCTCATGATCTGACAGGTAAGGGAAATAAGAGTGTTCGCCCACGGATACCCGAGGAAGAAGATTATATAAGGGCATGATACGTTTCAAACGGAAAATCTCATTCTCCGAAGCATGGATAAACACATAGTTGTATAAAAGAGGCTTCCTCGTATTGACCATCTTGCCTCCCACCTTGCGAGCCTCGACATACGAGGGGGCAAAGTACTCGAACAAGGGTTCCCCACAACGTTTACGACGAGAAAGCTCGGCATCTAATCCTTTTGACGAATAGATATTATCACGTCCCCCTATGGCGGTAGGAAGCGTCAGTACGTACCAGCGTACAGCCTCCTGACTACGGCGATTGCGTATATGCACCATAGCTCTATCAGAGCTATTACTTGTCATGATATTCATTGAGGAAGATAATTCAGAGCCTTATCAAGATATTCTTGTAATACCCTGATAAATAAATACTTATGTGAAAACAAAAAAGGAATTACTGAAAATTTGCATCCCTTCAATACTCATGCTACTTGGCGAGTAGCCAAACTGACTGCTACTTGGCGAGTAGCCTTAACAAGAGGAGTGAAAGGATATTCCTTAGTTGTAGAGACGGAGCGTGTCCCGTTTCATCCCCTTACAATGGTATTTTAGTTACTATCAGGCGGTGGGAGACGGAGCACGCTCCATCTCTACATGATGTTATATGGAATTTACTTCGGATAACGTGATGATTTCGGGAATAACGAGGCCATTTCGTTTCTATTGCCATGTCTATACATCAGAAATAAGAACGAAGATTTAAAGAGAATTAAGGTTGAAACACAAACAAAGCCTAATGTTTGCTTGTGTTATGTTATTTTTTACTACATTTGCGGCATGAAATGAACGCTACTCGCCAAGTAGCGTACTTTTCTTCACCCTACTTTCGGCGCATAATTATACACACTCTCGAAACAAAGTTTGTTTACGGTTGAGAGTTTTTCTAAAGAGAAACTCTTCAAGTATATTTGCGTAGTCTTGATAGATTTATGCCCTAACAGTTCACTGATCATCTCAATCGGTACGTTTTGCTCCTTCAAGGTCGTGGCGAAAGAGTGACGAATCGTGTATGAGGTAACCCGAGTATGAATGCCAATGGATTCCGACAGTATTTTCAATCTGCGGTTAAAACCTCCTAATACGGTATTATATTCCTTGTAGGCATCCTCACCGGTCTTCATTCCCTCTAAAAAAGGAAACAGATAGGGCGAATCCTCGGTTGTATCGGCTGCCAACTCATTCAGCAGCCCTTGTGCCTCCGCTGGGATCTCCACCTGTATAAGGGATCCGCTTTTCTGCCGATAATAAGACAAGATCCCTTCCTTGATATCCTCCTTTCGCAAATGCGCCAAATCTACGAAAGCCATCCCGCAAAACAAAAACATCAGGCAAAAGGCTGATTGGGTCCTCTTCTGTTGCGGATCTGTCACCGGGCTTGTCATCAGCAAGCGTAAGCTTTCCGAAGGCAACGCCTTTTTACGTTTACTCTCAACCCCCGTAAACACATGCTTAAACAAATGAGGAATATAGGCAGCCTCACCCACCTCTACCGCTAAATTATAGATGTGACGAATCCGGCGCATATAAGTAGATACCGTGTTACGAGCACATCCCTTGGCCAACAGCCAAGATTGATAACGCAAAAGTGTATCCCGATTAATATACGCATAAGGAATCTCTTCCCGGCCACAAAAACATTTAAACGACCTCAACGCATCTTGATAACTCTTCGCCGTGGAATAACGCTTTTTCTCACGCAGGCAGGTGATATACGTAAGTACACCCACCACAAAATCATTCTCATTCATACTTTATCTCCTTAAGAATTAATACATAAAAAAATCCTCTATCTCTCCGTTGGCACGGGAAAGATAGAGGATCTTCATAAAATCCTTAAAGAAATATATTATTTTCCTGCTTTCTCAGCAGCAGCTTTCTTATTGATCTTCTTCTTCTGCAACTCGTAAGCGATCGGAGTAGCAACGAACAAGGTAGAATATGTACCGATAATGATACCTAATAAGATAGCGAACGTAAAGCTTCGGATCGTGCTACCGCCCAAGATGAAGATACACAATACAACCACCAATGTAGTCAATGATGTATTAAATGTACGACACAAGGTAGAGTTCAACGCATCATTGATCACTTGATAACGATCACGCTTCGGGTACAAAGCGATCGTCTCACGGATACGGTCGAATACAACCACGGTATCATTGATAGAGTAACCGATAATCGTCAAGATAGCTGCGATAAACGTCTGGTCTACCTCCATTGAGAACGGAAGAACCTTCCATAACAAGGTATAGAAAGAAATGATACACAATGTAGTCGTAGCAACAGAGGCGAACGCACCCACAGAGAATGACACATCACGGAAACGAAGCAGGATATAAGCGGCCATACAGATCATGGCGAAGATTACCGCTAAGATAGCGCTATTCTTGATATCGTCTGCCATGCTAGGACCCACCTTCTGCGAACTCTGTATGAAAGTAGTCGTGAACTCATCTAATGTAGTTCCTTCCGGAAGTAAGGATTTCACGCCCTCAAACAATTTATTCTCGATCTCTTGATCTACCGTAGGATCGTTATCATTGATCTTATAGTTGGTAGACACACGTACTTGATCAGCTGTACCGATCTGGATAACACTAACAGAACCGTCTAACTGAGCGTCCAGCATATTACGAACATCGTCAGTCTTCACCTCTTGATTGAAACGGATCACGTAATTACGTCCACCCGTGAAATCGATACCATTATTCAAGCCGATCGTCATAAAAGAGATAGCACCTAAAACGATGATTGCCGCCGGAATTAAATAACCGACTTTGCGAGCACCCAAGAAATTGATCTTCGGGTTTGTCAACAAGTCTTTCGTAATAGAAGTCGTGAATGTCACGTTCTTCAATTTATCTTTCGCTAACAATGCCTCATAAACGATACGAGTCAAGAACACGGCTGTAAGGAATGAAGCGAACAAACCGATGATCATCGTCGTAGCGAAACCACGGATAGGACCCGTACCGAAATAGAACAATACGATACCGGTAATGATAGATGTCAAGTTTGAGTCGAAGATAGCGGAGAACGCATTGCTGTAACCGTCGGCGATAGCCTTTCCTAAAGACTTACCGGCACGAAGTTCCTCTTTCGTACGCTCATATATCAATACGTTAGCATCGACTGCCATACCCAGCGTCAACACCATACCGGCAATACCCGGCAAGGTAAGAACGGCTTGGAAAGAAGCAAGGATACCCATCGTGAAGAAGATGTTCAATACCAAAGCACCGTCGGCGATCAATCCCGGAATCAATCCGTAGAATGCGCACATATAAACCATCAACAGCACCAATGCCAAAACGAAAGAAATCACACCGGCATTGATAGCCTCTTGTCCCAAAGACGGACCAACGACATCTTCTTGAACGATATGTACGGAAGCAGCCATCTTACCCGATTTCAATACGTTCGCTAAGTCCTTCGCCTCTTCCGGTGTAAAGTGACCGGTGATTTGTGAACGACCTCCCGTGATCTCATCGTTTACGTTCGGAGCGGAATAAACCATCTCATCCAAAACGATAGCGATCTGGCGACCGATATTCTCTTTCGTCAAACGAGCCCAAGCCTTAGAGCCTTCGGCATTCATAACCATGTTAACCATTTGCTCTGAACGACCGGCTTGTTGCATAAAGTCAGCGTTAGCATCTGTTACTACGTCACCACCTAAAGCGGGACTTCCGTCACGGTTCGTTACCTTCAAGGCATATAACTCAAAGAACTGCTCTTTATCATCGATCGCCTTTACACCCCATTTTAAAGCCAAGTTACGAGGCAATACCTCTTTCACTTGTTTCATGTTCAGGTATTCGCTGATCTTCTCCATATCTTTTGCTTGAGCGATACCTACCGTCGAACCCGGAGACAACTGACCGTTGTACTGGCTAATCTGCAATAAAGCAAATAATGGATGTTGCTTAGCGAACTCTTCCATGCTTTGATTAGCTTCCGTATCTTTTTTATCTTGACCGAGCTCAGCCAACAAAGAATCGGCCTCACTTACATTCGCATCAGCGGCATCAGCGATTTTCTCAACATTATCGGTAGCAACAGAATCAGCGGAAGCCTCCTTACTTAGGATAGTAGCCAATACATTATCAGCGGCAACCAATTGTTGATAGATTTCCGGCAACTTATAAGTTTCCCAGAATTCCAAGTTAGCGCTACCTTGAAGCAACTTACGAACACGTTCCGGTTCTTTCACACCCGGCAACTCAACCAAGATACGACCCGCTGTCTCCAAACGTTGGATGTTCGGAGAAACCACACCGAAACGGTCGATACGAGTACGCAATACGTTGAATGAGTTATCAATCGCACTCTGCAACTCTTGTTTCAAAACAGAAACAACCTGAGCGTCTGAGCTCTGGGGCGTGATTTTATCTTTTAACTCGAATGTACTGAAAATAGCGGAAAGACGTGCGCCGCTATCCAACTTCTTATACTCCTCAGCGAAAAGGTCGATGAAATCTTTTTGGCTAGTCGCTTGATGCGCATAAGCTAAATCCAACGCCTTGTTGAAATTCTCGTCTTGGTTGTTGTTAGACAACGAACGGATTACATCCGCCACGTTCAACTCAAGGACAACGTTCATACCGCCCTTTAAGTCAAGACCTAAACTAATTTCCATTTCACGGCATTGCTTAAGCGTATAGCCTAACCATACCTTCTGAGTAGATAGTGAGTCTAAATAAGCACTCTCTTTCGCAGGATCTCCACCCGCATACTCAGCGGCTTTACTGTTGTAATGTTGCGTCACGAACGAGAACGACAAATAGAACAAACAGACAAGCGTAAGTAACACCGCGAAGACCTTTACAAATCCTTTGTTTTGCATCTGAATCTTAGGTTTATGTTATTACATTATTTATATTCGTTTTTTCACAGGGTGCAAATATAGACTTTTTTTCTTTGATAAAGAGCAATTAGTATAATTATTTGTCACGCTCATAGTTTATTTCAAACGCAAATGTATATCTTTGGGGCTAAAATAATAAGGAAAATATACCATGAAACAGTTATTATTCGCTCTGTTATTTATCCCCGCCCTGCTATTCGCACAAGAGGATCAACACTATCTGGCAGGGGCCGTTCCGGTTGCAGACGGTAAAGTCGTTTTTACCCGAGAGATTAATGCCCCCTCTTTAAGCAAGGCACAAATCTACCAACAACTATTAAAATGGGGACAAGAAAATTTTAACACAAAGGAAAGTAGAGTAGCTTATCAAAATGAGGCAAAAGGCGAGATCGCCATTATCGGGGAAGAATATATAGTATTCTCCAGCACAGCCTTATCCCTCGATCGGGCGATGATGAAATACCGTATTATCATTGAATGTAAGGAACATGCTTGTACCCTGCAACTTGCGGGCATCCGATATGAATATAACGTGTCTTACCAGAACGAGCCGGAGAAATACCTAGCCGAGGAATGGATCACGGACGAGTATGCCTTGAATAAGAGCAAGACGAAATTGAACCGTATCAGCGGTAAGTTCCGTAAGGCCACGATTGACTTCGCGGATAAGACGTTCGATAGCGCAGCCAACGTATTAGGCGCACAGTTGCTGACAGCCGCACCGGTAGAACCAGTATCCGCTCCGCAACGGGAAACACGACCTGTGGCACCGATGGAAGGTTTCGTAGCGTTCCAAGCGGACAAAATACCTAGCACGATCCTCCAAATGTTACCGGACAACGCTTTACAGATCAAAGCCGTAAAAGGAAATACGACCGACGCAAACGTTGAATGGAAAGGCATAGGCAATATGTTCGGTAAAACGATCAGTACAATCTCCATATCCAAAGATAGTCCTGCTTATAAAGCGATTGGCAATAACGATGTATATCGATTATCCTTCTCCAAGCCCGGCACATCTGCCGATGCGCCATGGATTATTATCGAGTGCCGTAAACAAGGCGAGACCTCCGAAGGACAGCAAACGATGTTAATCGGCGAGATTACGAATGTATGGATCAAATAACGAAAAAGAGAGTTGCATTTATGAAAAAGATTCTATTATTAATATATATGATGTTCCCTGTGCTAGTCATGGCGCAGGGGCATAAAGGCGAGGTAGACGAATGCGCCCCCATGAAAAACGGGAAGGTATGCTATAGTGATGATGTAGAGATCGAGAATACCTCTAAACTAGAAATATTCAACGCTATTAACGCATGGGCTAAGAAATCTTATGGAAAAGATGTCTTCTTATCCAACGTAAACTCGAACAAGAACAAAGGGACCATCTTCGTAAGCTCTAAGGTTGAATTATTGTTGAATGATACAGACAAGACTATCATTAAATATAAAATGCGTATCACCTGCTTCGACAACCGATACACGATCGAGGCAAGCGATATCGTATATCAATATGATCCGCTAAACGATAAAAAGTACAAGACCTATAAAGCGGAAGATGTGATCGCCAATAATGGGGATAGCAATACGATAGCGCTGATCAAAGATCCTAAGCTATTCTGTAACGCTACCTTCTTCTTTGTCGAGAACTTGTTCGCCGACGTATTTGACGCTGCGCAGAACGCAGAATCCGAGTGATGAAACCCTTTTATTCAAGTTTCAAATAACACCATAACGGGTAGTGGTCTGAATAAGCGACCTTATCCACGGAACAATTCATAGAGGTCATGTTCGGGGAATGCAGGATATTATCGATACGGAACCAGAAGAAATTTTGATTATAGGTAATGCCCATTCCCCGGCCAGACTCGGCAAAGGCATCCGTCAAATCCCCTTGGATCGTACGGTGCGCATAAGAAATAGGCGTATCATTAAAGTCACCGCATACTAAGACATAATCTCCTTTCGCGTTCTTAATCTCTTTTGATACCGCTTCCGCTTGCTTAGCCCGAATCCGGAAAGCAGGTCCTAGCTTTTGCTCGAACGCTCCTTTCAAATCGTCCAACCCATCCGAGCTAAAGCTCTTTATAAGGGATGAATAACGGGTCCGATCCTCCATCGTCAGCTTAAAGGATTCCAAATGGTTATTAATCAAGGTCAACTTCTTTCCCTTGATGTTCACTTCATGTACGGAAGAGCCGTTATAATCCGAATCGTATTTCACCATCCGGGAATTCGACAGCGGATATTTGGAGAACACAGCGATGCCGAAACTCTGGAATTTCGTGGAGCTTTGATAAAATACGGAACGATAAGGATACATGCTCAACGCATCATAGATCTTAGAGGCAGTAAGGCTCTTCTCTGATTTAGCCGTGGCATATTCCTGCAAACAAACAATATCTGCGTCCGAGTTAGCGATATATTGGATAATCTTGTTCGGAGCTATCTTCGTATGATTCTTGTACCCAAAAGCCATCACATTATAAGTCAGCACCTTCAGTACCTCTTCCCGAGGGACATCCTTATGCGAGTGAAACGGAAAATAGCGTTTCACGGGACCCCAACATAACAAGAAGGAGAATATGCCGATCAATAAGAACTTCCATTCCCATAAGAACAGCCAATAGATAATAAAGCAAAGATTGACTACACATAAGACTGGAAAGGCTAATCCCAGATAAGATAACGTCATACTCGTCTCAGGAGACACCCGATCCGAGTAAGCCGAGACTATCAACAACACGACAGCCACCACATTCGCTACGACAAATAAGAATTGAAGAAAAATCCGTAGAGTTTTCATAAGTATCTGTTATTTCTTACTGGCGTCGAAAAGTCGCTTTTTCTCTTCAGCGGAAAGGCTCTCATAACCGGAACGTTTCAATTTATCCAGTATAGTATCTAGATCCACCGACTCCTGATGTTTGCGTGCGTTATACTCATAATCCGTTTCGTTACGTTTATAAGTCACACGCATCTTCGGTTTCCGTTTGCCCAAATTCACGAACCAGTCGATCAACCGATTCATTGGAGCGGTCAAGTCCTTTCCATTACGAATACGGGAAGCGAACCACATACCAAACAAAGCCCCGCCGATATGGGCGATATGTCCTCCCGCATTATCAGAAGTCATCGCCAACAAATCGATCACCAGCGTAAAGATAGCCAAATAAATTAATTTGATCCTTCCGATCAAGAATAAATTAATCTCCAAATCCTTCCGGTAAAACGACACGGCGAAAACGATCGCCATAACAGATGCCGAAGCCCCCATCAAATAGCTAAAAGAAGCCACGTTCTGGAAATAAGGGAAAATATTATAAGCAAGGACAAACAATATCGCACCCGCAAGACCTCCCAATATATACAAGCCTCCCAACTGCCGCTCATTGAAGAAATTCAAGAACAATCCCCCGAACCAATACAACCAAAGCATATTGAACAAGATATGCAAGAAGTCAAAATGAGTGAACATATAAGTAAACAACGTCCACGGACGGAAGAGCAAAAGTTCCGGAGAAGCCGGTAACTGCAAATACTGCAAAAAAGGTACCCCTTGCACATTAAAGAGCATAAACAATACGCTGGCCAAACGTATCAAGATAAACAAGCCTACATTTATATATATCAGTTTCGACAGGATATTACCCGACTGAAACATACGCTTCAAATTAGTAAAAATACCGTCCATTGTCTGCATCTTTCTTTTTCCAATAACGAATTAGGAAATAACCGAATAACATACCCCCCAAATGAGCGAAATGCGCTACCGTATCGCCACCAAAACTAGCCACACCCATAAATAGTTCGGCAAGACCATAAAATATTACGAAATATTTGGCTTTAATCGGGATCGGTATGAACATCAAGTACAAAGGAACATTCGGGAAGATCATCGCGAATGCCAACAAGATTCCGAATACGGCACCCGAAGCGCCAATGGTCACGAAATAATTCAAAAACTCGCTTTTGCTGATAATCTGGGCTCCATTCAAGTTTATCATGTCTTGGCTAGCGAAGATCACATCCCGCAAATTAAAGAACCATACCACTTCTTGTACCAAACCGGCGCCTATACCCGTCACGAAGTAAAAAATCAAGAAACGTTTGGGGCCCCATACGTTCTCCAATACCCGGCCGAACATATAAACGGCGAACATATTAAAAAACACATGCGCGAACGAATGGGTATCGTGCATGAACATATAAGAAACGATCTGATAAGCCTTGAAGTCGGTAGCACCCGGGAAGTGAAGCCCTAATAAATCCACCAAATCGATGCCGACTTTCGGCAGTGCAAGGCTGGCTACCCAAAATAGCAAGTTTATAATGATAAGATTTTTCGTTACCGGCGGGATACTATTCAAGAACCCCGAATTTGTCTGATTCATCATATACTACGTTAATTTAGCGGCAAAGGTAAATATATTTTAGTCGTTTTTGCCCATAATAATACTAAAACATATGTAAATCGGTAAAAAAAGTAGGTTTTTCTTTTGTGATATTTCAAAATAAAACTACATTTGGAGCCGTCTATCGGTTATCATAGTTTTGTTTAATATATTAACAGTCAAACCATCATGAACAAATCAGAATTTATTAGTGCAGTCGCTGAAAAATCAGGTCTCAGTAAAGTGGATGCTAAAAAGGCAGTAGAAGCTTTTGTTGACACAGTTTCTAACGAATTAAAAGAAGGCGGTAAAGTCGCTCTACTTGGCTTCGGTTCATTCTCTGTGTCAGAGAAGGCCGCTCGTAAAGGTGTTAACCCGAAAACTAAAGAAACCATTGAAATCGCAGCTCGCAAGGCCGTGAAGTTCAAGGCTGGTGCTGAATTGAACGAGCTAATCAAATAAGAAACACCATTATTCTCTATAGAAGAAGGATACGATGCAAATTGTATCCTTTTTTTGTGTACCTTCGCGTACAAATAAAATCCGAATTATAGTTAGACGAATATGGTTATCGAACAACAGATTACCGGGGCTATCATAGCCGGCATCAAAGAGCTGTACGGAGCGGATGTCACCGCTAGCCAAGTGCAGTTACAAAAAACGAAAAAAGAATTCAAGGGGCACTTGACCCTAGTCGTATTCCCATTCCTTCGCATGTCGAAGAAATCTCCGGAGCAGACCGCTCAGGAAATCGGTGAGTACTTGTTGAGAAACGAGCCAGCGGTAGCTGAATTCAATGTAATCAAAGGATTCCTTAACCTGACGGTCGCTTGCTCTTGCTGGATCGATTTACTAAACTCGATCAATAAGCAGCCCGCTTACGGTATCATTCCGGTTACCGAGCAGTCGCCTTTGGTTATGATCGAATATTCTTCTCCCAATACAAATAAACCGCTTCACTTGGGCCATGTCCGCAATAACTTATTAGGATACAGCTTATCGAAGATCATGAAAGCGAACGGTAACCAGATCGTAAAGACGAATATCGTAAACGATCGTGGTATCCATATCTGTAAATCCATGTTGGCTTGGCAGAAATGGGGAAATGGAGCTACCCCAGAGTCTACCGGAAAAAAGGGCGACCATCTGATCGGTGACTTTTACGTATTATTCAGCAACAAATTAAAAGAGGAGACCCATGCGTTAGAAGCGAAAGGCCTTACCAAGGAAGAAGCCGAGGCTCAATCCACCTTGATGGCGGAAGCCCGTGAGATGCTTCGTAAATGGGAAGCCGGAGACCAAGAGGTGCGTGCGCTTTGGGAAATGATGAATAATTGGGTATACGCCGGGTTCAACGAGACTTATAAGATGATGGGCGTAGATTTCGATAAGATTTATTACGAGTCTCAAACGTATCTGGAAGGAAAAGGTAAGGTGATGGAAGGCCTAGAGAAAGGGATTTTCTATCGCCGTGAAGACGGCTCCGTATGGGCTGATTTGACGAAAGACGGGCTGGATGAGAAATTATTGCTTCGTGCGGATGGAACTTCCGTCTATATGACGCAGGATATCGGTACCGCCAAGCTGCGCTTCGACGATTACCCGATCAATAAGATGATCTATGTGGTAGGGAACGAGCAGAATTATCACTTCCAAGTATTATCGATCTTATTGGATAAGTTAGGCTTCGAGTTCGGCAAAGGATTGGTCCACTTCTCCTACGGAATGGTAGAGCTACCGGAAGGTAAGATGAAGAGCCGTGAGGGAACGGTCGTAGATGCCGATGATTTGATGGCCGAGATGATCAGTACCGCACGTGAGATTTCCCAAGAATTAGGGAAATTGGACGAGATGACTCCGGAAGAGGCTGAGAATATCGCCCGAATCGTAGGTCTTGGCTCCTTGAAATATTTCATATTAAAGGTAGACCCTCGCAAGAATATGACGTTCAACCCGAAAGAGTCTATCGACTTCAATGGGAATACGGGACCATTCATCCAATATACCTACGCCCGTATCCGTTCCGTATTGCGCAAAGCGGCGGAACAGGGCATCGTATTACCGGAGCAGTTACCGCTTACTTTCGCCATTTCCGAGAAAGAAGAGAACCTGATCCAAATGATCGCCGATTATGCGGAGATCGTGAAAGAGGCAGGTAAGCTATACAGCCCGGCCTGTGTCGCCAACTATATTTATGATCTGGTAAAGGAATACAATCAATTCTATCACGATTTCTCCATCCTTCGCGAAGAGAATCCGGAATTGAAGAACTTCCGTTTAGTCTTATCCGCCAATGTAGCTAAGATCGTGAAATCCGGTATGGATTTATTAGGCATCGAGGTTCCGGAAAGAATGTAACGATAGAAG
Source organism: Parabacteroides sp. Y3-G-102 (assembly GCF_023656845.1). Taxonomy (NCBI): domain Bacteria; kingdom Pseudomonadati; phylum Bacteroidota; class Bacteroidia; order Bacteroidales; family Tannerellaceae; genus Parabacteroides; species Parabacteroides sp. Y3-G-102. The sequence continues at coordinate 94,633 of NZ_JAMOKU010000015.1, forward strand.
ATGAACATAAACGAGAAAACAAGAAAGGCTCTCCTTCGATTTCAACAAAATGAAATCACGGAGAGCCTTCTCTATACGCAACTCGCCGCTATCGAGAAAGATCCAAGCAATAAGGAAGTATTACTACAGATAGCGAATGACGAGAAAGGACATTATACGATCCTGAAAAAGTATACGGGGCAAGAGATCTCCCCGAATAAATTACGCGTCACCAAATACTACTGGTTGGCACGTATCTTGGGGATTACTTTCGCCATTAAGCTAATGGAAGGTAGCGAGGAAAGCGCCAAGAATGATTACGCCTCTTATGATGAGTATCCGGATTTGCAACAAATCGCACGTGACGAGGATGAGCATGAGCAGAGGTTGATCGCCTTGATCAATGAGGAACGGTTGGAATATATGGGTTCTGTCGTACTGGGGCTAAATGACGCTTTGGTAGAATTTACAGGTGCTTTAGCAGGCTTTACCCTTGCCTTGAGCGACTCTAGATTAATAGCGTTGACCGGAAGCATCACTGGAATAGCCGCCGCATTATCCATGGCTTCCTCCGAATATCTATCTACCAAGTCCGAGAATGGAAATGAAAACGGGAAACATCCTGTTAAGGCATCGATCTATACGGGAATAGCTTATATCTTTACGGTAGTCGCCTTGGTCGCTCCATTTATCTTTATATCGAACGTATTAATGGCTTTAGGGCTTATGCTCATCATAGCGTTGAGTATCATCGCCCTTTTCAACTATTATTATTCCATAGCGAGAAGCGAGAGTTTCCGGAAGCGTTTTACCGAGATGGCAGTACTTAGTTTTAGCGTGGCCGCATTAAGCTTCTTGATCGGATATGCGTTAAAAGAATTTACGGGCATCGATGTCTAAAAAATCATAGTTATGTTTTGAAAAATTCATAGTTATGAGTTTAGTAAATCATAACTATGAATTTTTAGAGCTATAATCAAGCCTTTTTCCGTGTCGTACGTTTCTTCGTCGCAGCAGGTTTTTCTCCCGCCTCGGCGATTATCTTCTGGCATTCCTCCAAGGTCAAGTTCTCTGGTTTCTCTATCGTCTTAGGGATTCTGTAATTCTTTTTCTTATAAGAGATATAAGGGCCGAAGCGACCATTCAAGATCTCCATTTCCGGGTCCTCATCGAACTTCTTGATAAATCGTTGCTCATCCTTTTGTTTTTTTGCCTCGATCAACTCGATAGCTTCCTCGGCTGTTATCGACAAAGGATTCAAGCCCTTCGGTATGGATACGAACTTTCCGTCATGACGGATAAACGGGCCAAAACGTCCGACAGCGGCAACCATGACCTTACCTTCATATTCACCGATCGTACGGGGTAGATCAAACAATTTCAAGGCTTCTTCCAAAGTAATCGTCTCGATAGATTGCCCCTTCATCAAGGTTGCGAACTGAGGTTTAGGAGCCTCTTTATCCTCTGGGTGCGCCTGCCCGATCTGTACGACTGGGCCATAACGACCGATCTTCACGAAAACAGGTTTGCCGCTCTTCGGATCGATACCCAATTCACGCTCACCCACTTTATGCTCCGTACGGACAGAGGCTGCCTCTTCCACGATCGGATGGAATAGTTTATAGAATTTATCGATCGCATCCGTCCATACCATCTCGCCTTCCGCTACGGCATCGAATTCCTTCTCCACGCTCGCCGTGAAGTTATAATCCATAACGCCTGGGAAATACTCCATCAAGAAATCATTCACGACCGTACCGATATCGGTTGGCATCAACTTATTCCGGTCCGCTCCTACGATCTCCGTCTTTTGGACTTCCTTGATCGTATGCTGAGCCAAGGTTATGATATTATAAGTACGCTCCGTTCCTTCCTTATCCCCTTTCACGACATACTCTCGATTCTGAATCGTCTGGATCGTAGGCGCATAGGTAGAAGGACGACCGATTCCCAATTCCTCCAAACGGCGAACCAAACTTGCTTCCGTATAGCGGGGAGGACGTTGCGTGAAACGTTCGGTAGCGACGATATCCTTCATACTCAATACCTCGTTCAAGGTAACCGGAGGAAGAAGGCCGTTTTCCTGTTCCTTCTCATTCTCGTCATCAAAACTCTCGCGGTACACCTGAAGGAAACCGTCAAAAGTAATGACCTCACCGGTAGCCACGAACTTCTCTTTCTTGCCGCCGATGCCTACGGAGATCGTCGTACGCTCCAACTCGGCGTCCGCCATCTGGCAAGCGATCGTACGTTTGCGGATCAATTCGTATAATCTCTTTTCCTGAGCGGTCCCGCTTATCTCATCATTGCTGATATAGGTCGGACGAATCGCCTCGTGCGCTTCTTGCGCTCCCTTGCTCTTGGTATGATATTGACGGAATTTATAATATTTCTCACCGTAGGTATCCAAGATAGCTTCTTTTGCCGTCCCCAAAGCCAAATCACTTAAGTTCACGGAGTCAGTACGCATATACGTGATCAATCCGGACTCATACAGGCGTTGGGCGATCATCATGGTCTGCGAGACCGAATAACCCAACTTACGGGCGGCCTCCTGCTGCAAGGTAGATGTCGTAAAAGGAGGGGCTGGTGTTTTACGCACCGGCTTTTTCGAGATATCATCGATCGTGAAAGAAGCGTCCTTGCAAGATTCAAGGAATGCCTCCACCTCTTCCTTATCTTTCAAACGACGGTTCAGCTCCGCCTTGAGGATTGTCGTACCATCCGGCAAGATAAAGCTGGCGATCACACGGTAAGCGGCCTCCGAGACAAACTCGTTGATCTCTCGCTCCCGCTCTACGATCAGACGTACGGCAACCGATTGCACGCGCCCTGCGGATAAAGCCGGCTTCACCTTACGCCAAAGAATGGGGGATAGCTCGAAACCCACGATACGGTCTAAGATACGACGGGCTTGCTGCGCGTTCACCAAATCGATATTGATATCTCTCGGCGTCTCGATCGCATGTAATATAGCGTTCTTGGTAATCTCATGAAAAACGATACGTTTCGTATTCTCAGGTTTCAATCCTAATACCTCATATAAATGCCAAGAGATGGCCTCTCCCTCCCGGTCCTCATCGGAAGCCAACCAAACCTGCTCGGCTTTCTTCGCTTCGTTCTTCAATTCGGTCACGAGTTTCTTCTTGTCAGAGGGAATCACGTATTCCGGGGCATAATTGTGTTCGAGGTCTATACTGAAATCTTTCGTTTTCAAGTCGCGGATATGACCATAGCTAGACATAACCTTATAGTCCTTTCCGAGGAACTTCTCGATGGTTTTTGCCTTGGCGGGTGACTCCACTATTACCAAATTCTTTTGCATATCTATTTTTTGCTGGTTAGAAATCGGGTGCAAACTTACACAAATAATTAACGTACGCGGTATATCGGTCACTAAAAAAGCGTTTTTTCCTATACATTATATATATAGTCACTCGTTTCTATTTACCTTCGCGAGACAAAATCAAAAGGTTATTCAAAAATATGGAAGAGATAAAGCGACTTATTTCAGAGAATAAACTAGAAGAAGCGATCCGGCTCTTGGACGCTTACCTCACGGAGCAACCGAGATCCGACGAGGCTTGGTTTCTCCTCGGAAAAGCTCATTATAAACTAGGCAACGTACGCCTAGCCCTCAACAGCTACCTACAAGCGATAGAGATCAATCCGGAAAGCCCGGCACAAGCGGCCTACGATATGGCGATCAAGGTGCTGGACTTTTATAATAAGGATATGTACAACCATTAAGAAGACAGAGCACCCGCACCCAAATAAATTCCAGAAGTACAAGTAGCCCTACTTTATACGTTTATGAAGTTAGTTGTTATTGATATAGCGTTTATTTGTATAATGCTCATTTACAACCTATAACGTAAGCTCTTCATAATAGGCATCGTTAAAGGCTTACAATGGGCATTATAAAGTGCTTATAATGGGCAATGTTAGGTGCTAAGAATGCCCATCGTAATTTGTAGAGACGGGGCGTGCCCCGTCTCTACAAGATATACAATGAATTTATGTTTCTTTAGATTTCAATCTTCCATGGGAGTAATCGTATAGTCATGCAGACAGAAGAATTCCTCTGTCAACATAGTTGGTGGAATCTTTCCCTCTTCCAAGGAATAGCCCACTCCACTGAAACGAACATTCAGCCCTTCCTGCTGATAAGCCATCGGCATATCCTCCACATAGTAATTACCCACGAAATCGATTGGTTTGGAACAAACTATGGCCCATAGATTCACCCGATCGTCCCAACGAATACGACCAAACTCATCAACTAGATCCGTCCTTCGCCCCATGCTCATGCTTATCCTCATGCTCATCATCACCGCAAGCGGTAAAGCCTAGCATGGTAATAGTACACAGGCAAAATGATAAAAATACAGAAAATGCTTTTTTCATATAAGTAAACTTTAAGAAATTACCTTTATCCAAATGATTATCCTTTATAAGTCAGCGCCAACATCGTAATATCATCGCTCTGCGTAGCGCCGTTCACGAATGATTGGACGGATTCGGATATACCTTCGATCATAGATTTGGGGGATTGGTTCTTTACGGAGCTACAAGCCTCTACCAAACGGATATCTCCATATTGCTCATTCCGCAGGTTCATCGCCTCACTGATTCCATCCGTATAGAGGAACAAGCTGTCTCCCGCCTCCAGTTTCAAGGATTGTTCTTTATAAGCTAATCCCGGCACGACTCCCAAGGCCATCCCACCAGTCATCGGCAAAAGAGATACCTTATCGTTCTTACGAATCCAAACCGGACGATTATGCCCCCCATTGCAATAAACCACGTCGCCCGTATGGATATTCAAGATCGCATAAAAAGTAGTGACAAACATCCCATTGACACTCTCACGGCACAATAGATCATTCGATTCCTTCATGCAGACCGCCGGGGAAAGCTGCCTAAGCGCCGTAGCACGGATCACCGTACGACTGATCGCCATGAAAATAGCGGCGGGAATCCCCTTATCCGACACGTCAGCGATCGTAAAACCCAGATGATTATCGTCCACCAAGAAGAAATCATAGAAATCACCCCCCACGGCTTTCGCCGCACTCATGGTCGCATAAAGATCGAATTGCTTATATTGCGGGAACGGAGGGAACTGCTTCGGCAAAATCGATTGCTGTATCTCACGTGCCACGTTCAAGTCATATTGGATCTCCTCTAGCTGATGATGTTCCTTTTGGGCCTCCTTGATAAAAGAAATCTGCTCGACCGCCTTCTCGATCGTACGTTCCAGATCCTCCATATCGATCGGCTTGGTAGCGAAGTCGAAAGCACCATGGTTCATGGCGGTACGAATATTCTCCATATCCCCGTAAGCCGATACGATGATACATTTCAAGGCCGGGTTACGCATCTCGTTAATCTTCGTCAGCAATGTCAAGCCATCCATCTCCGGCATATTGATATCGCTCAATATGATATCAAAGTCCGGATGGTCCAACATCATCCTCAACGCCTCCAAGCCATTATGGGCAAAGGAGAACTCATACTCTCCCTTACGGATCTTCCGACGGAAATATTGGGTTAGCAACGCTTCCAGATCCTGTTCGTCGTCTACGCTTAATATCTTGATCGCCATAATTCTTCTGTTTATTTCGTTAATGGAATAAGGAATATGAAACGGGTAAACTCACCTTCTTTCGATTCCACCTCTATCTTCCCGTCATGCTTCTCCTCTATAATGGATCGAGTGATAGATAGCCCCAAGCCAGTTCCCTCTCCCACCGGTTTCGTGGTGAAAAACGCGGAGAATATCTGCTCCCGGATATCCTCCGGCATACCGATACCATTATCCTCGATACTTAATCTTAAAGAATCTCCCTCCTTCCGTAGATCCACGGATATAACCGGCTCATACCCGATCGGCGAGAGCTTGGATTTACTATAGACCGCATAGCAAGCGTTATTCATGACATTCAATACCGCACGGCTCAAATCCTGCGGGATCACTTTCAGCATCGGAAGCCCCTCCTCGTAATGCTCCCGGATCGCAATATTGAAACCTTTATAGTTCGCTCGCATCGAATGATAAGCCAGCCAAACATATTCCTTCACCAGATTCTTGATATCCGTAGGGATGTACTCGTCATCCTTCCCTCTGGAATAAAGCAAGATACCCCGGATGATACTTGTCGCCCGGTTTCCATGTTCCTCGATCTTCTTCAAGTTACCATGCAAATCGTTAACGATCTCGCTAAACTCCTCATGCAAGGCGGTCAGCTTCTCCCAAGATTCCGGAGGCAAGACATCTTTCTCTTCTTCTAATATATCTTCCAAGTCATCCACTAACTTAGAGGACAGCTTACTGAAATTGATGACAAAGTTGAGCGGATTCTGGATCTCATGCGCAATCCCGGCACTCAACATACCTAAAGAAGATAATTTCTCTAAGTTCTTCACTTGCAAACGTAGCCGTTCTATTTCCTTACTCTGGTCTTCCATATCTATTCCTCCTCTTTAGGCGGTGTAATTGTTTTCGGTTGATATACAGGGATCGTAATTAGAAACTGGGTATATTCTCCTTTCTTACTCTCCACCTCGATGGTTCCCCGATGGTTTTGCACGATCTCACGGCATAGGTAAAGCCCTACGCCGGCCGCTTCCCCCGTTGTCTTTGTTGTGAAGAAAGGAGCGAATATCTTATCTTTTATATTCTCGTCGATACCGGACCCGTTATCCCGGATCGTTATTTCCAGCATATCCTTATTGACTTTCAATCCAAGGAATATCTCCGGACTAAAAGTCACGGTCTCCGATTTCTTCAACAGGGCATACATGGAATTTTTCAATATCCCGGCCAGAACCTTACTGAACTGCTCCACGTTTACCTCCATCATCAAAGACAACGTCAAATTATCGAAAACAATCCGGATATTCTTCTCTTGAATATCCTGCTCATACGTTTTCTTCAATTTATCCAAGGCGATCCGGCATAATCCGTTTATGTTGGTAAGCGTAAGATTACCTCTTCGGTCTTTCAGCAATTCCTCCATCGCCTTAACGATACGGACCGTATTGAAACCATGCTCGGAGATCTTCTCCAAATTACTGGTCATCATATTCAGCAAATCTACCGAGTCGTCATACACATCCGGTTTCAGATGCTCTTTCTGACTATCCAGATTTTCCCGGAGATCCTTGGCCAACCCCGATGTCAGATTCGCGAAGTTATTGATATAATTCAGTGGGTTCAAGATACGGTCCACCAAACCTTGGGTCAATTGCCCTACGGTAGCCATCCGTTCCTTACGGACCAGCTCGTCCTGCGCCTCACCCAAGGCTTTCAAAGCCGCCGCCAATTTCTCGGATTCCTCTTGGATAGCGTCTTTCTCCGAACGGATCTCCTGCGTACGCTCCTCTACCTCTTTTACCAAATACTCTTTTTGTTTGAGTTTCCGCTTGAAAACGAACTTAGAGATCTGGCAAAACAGAATCAAGAAAAGTAATCCGATCCATTCTTGATGACCGAACTTCACAGATACACAAATACCGACCAAGCTACCCAGTGTAACCCGTTCGCAAAGTTTAATCCGCCTTTTTAACCGATCGATCTCGGTATGTAAATCCTGTATCATGATGAACCTCCTTTCCTAACTATAAATAGGCAACGTAATCGTAACTTCCGTATATTTATCTTTCTCAGACTCGATAGCGATCGTACCCTTATGGTTCAACACGACCTCCCGACTCAAGTAAAGACCTGTTCCTGCCGCTTCCGCGGTCGGTTTGGTGGTAAAGAACGGAGAAAAGACTTTCGTCTTTATCGTTTCTTCTATACCGACGCCATTATCACGGATAACCACTTGCAACTTATCCGCTTGAATACGCAATACCAACGAGACAGAAGGCTGATATCCCGGCTCTCCGGCCTTCTTCAAGACCGCATATATACTATTATCCAATATCTGCGACAAGGCTTTTCCCATCTGATCGATATTCACCTCGATTGTCAACGGTACGGAAAGCCCGGAGAATGATAGATCTACTTGATTCTTCTCGATCTCCTTCGCGTAATTCTTTCGCAAGATATCCAGATTGACCCTACATAAATCATTAATATCCACGCAGGTTCGATTCGCCGAATGATCTTTCAGCAATTCTTCCATCGCTTTTACGATTCGCACCGTGTTATCACCATGCTTGGCGATCTTATCCAGATTGCCGGTCAAAAGAACCAGCAGTTCTTGCGTATCATTATAATTATCGTGTTTACCGGTCTCTTCGTCCTCATCGATATTCTGCTTGATATCTTTCGCTAATGCGGCAGACAAATGAGCGAAGTTATTGATATAATTCAAGGGATTCAAGATACGATCCACCAGACCTTTCGTTAATTGGCCGATCGATGCCAGACGTTCCTTACGAACCAACTCGTCCTGAGCGTCCGCCAAGGCAGAAAGGGCACGGGATAGTTTTTCCGACTCCGCTTGCATCGCATCCCGCTGGAAACGCAATTCCATCGTCCGCTGCTCCACGAGATTAGAGACGAACTGTCTTTTTCGCAGACGGAATTGCGTATAATACTTTAACAGGAATAGAAGGACTACGGCTCCCACCAAATAATAAACCAGTTCTTCCTTCTTCTGGTAAACCGCCAAGGCGATCCACGCTGTCCCGATCACGGTCAGCGTCTCGATCACCCGCATCCTCCAGCGAAGGCTTTCCAGTTGTTTGATATTTATGTCACCCATCCTTCCTATTTCAAGTGTTAGAAATTGATATTAACGCCAATCATCGCACTAAAGCTTTGCAAAGGATATCCGTAATATACCTCATACTTCTGGCAAAGGATATTATTCAATTTTGCGTAAACACCAAAGGTATCGTTGAAGGTATAGGTACCTGTTAGGTTTAGCTCGTTGATGTTGTTCATCTTATACTCGCCCGCTCCACCTAATTGGGTATAACGTCCAGTAGCCAAATAATAGTCCAGCAATACGGAGACATTCTTTACCGGACGAACCGTCAAGCCTGCCGTCACTTCCATCTCAGGTTTGCCCCAAGCATGGGCTAGTTCCCCGTTAGCTTCCCCACCAATCCATGTATCACCAAAATTCGCTTTCCAATTATTATATACTCCCTTTAAAGACACATCGAACAATTGTTGATAACTATACTTCAAGTTAGCGCCAATAAAAAGCTGTTTCGTATCGATATCAGACATAGCCTCGCTGAAATTCCCGAAGTGATCTCTATCATAAATTCTCGACGGCAAGAAAAGCACATCGCTGCTCGTTATCTTATAACCGGCGAACACATCGAACCAAAAACCAGGAGCCACGCCACTCTTTATACCTAAAGTAGCATCCAACCAATTACGGGAGGGGGCGATCTCTTTTGTAGGATTTACATAACGATTCACCAAAGAGGTCTCATACATACTATTGGAATATAACTTACCACCAGCGTTTAAGTAAAGCAAGGTCTTATCTGCCACCTCTATGTCTGCCGCAATATTGGGTGAAGCCATGAACTTACTATTATCACCGGTCACCAACATCACATTAGCACCCAATTTCAAGTTCCAGCTATCCCCCTCTACCTTATAATATGGGGAAAGGATTACTTCCGCATGATTCTCGAACTCATAAGTATAATAGGTACCTGATATAGTTTCTTTTTTTCCGGGTAAACTATAGTTGAAATACTCTACCTGTCCACCCAAGCCAATCCGCATATTCCCGTTAAAACCGGCATTCAAATCGAATTTAGCGTCAAAAGTATGTTCCGTAGGACCATCCGCTGGTTTGCCCAACCCGTATTTATGCGAGAAATTTATATAGCCCAAATCCAGTAAGTACCCGAACGGTGCGTCTTCCTTCGACTCAAATCCGATATTAGCAGCTATCGTCTGGTTTACTTGGTTTGTTTCTCGATCCGCTCTATTTAATAAATCCGAGTTCGTAGCACTTGATGTTACATCAATAGGCAGTCCATAATAATTAAACGCCGAATACCCGTACTTCGCACCGATACTAAATATCGTCTTATCAAAAACATGCTTGAAATTAATGCCTCCCAGATTGTCATTGAGTTTCGCCTTTACCTTCTCATCGTCCATCTGGATATATTTCACCTTTCCATTCGTAGAACGATGTGAATACCAAATATTCAACTTATCCTTCTCGGTACTCAAGATATGATATCCCAAATCACCATTTATATTTAGATAGGTACCGATACCAAAGTTAAAATATCCCCGGCGCTTGTTGTAATCCATCTGCGTCATGATATTTCCGGAAGGCAACAAACTAATCTCTTTCTGCGGATCGGCGGCGATCGTATAATTCGAGTAATCGATCGGGATCTTACGAACCTCCGGCTCTTTCACCACGGGAAGCGTATTTACCTTGCTAGCGTCCTGCACGGAAGGATCATACTCCCGTTCAAGCGTCATCTCTCGGTTCAGGTTCTTTTCTTTCGTAACATCCTCTTGCGCACTCGCAGCAGCAGCCGAACCCAGCAAAGCTACCACACACAACGCCTTTACATTATATATAGTCTTCATCGCTTTCTTTTATTTCTTTAGTTTACCCAATCTGTCTTCGATCATCGCGGCGATCTCATCATCACCCTTGTAGTTGTTTTGCAAACTAGTCAGATATTGACGAGCTTGGAAATCATCACCTTGGCGGATATAAATATCAGCCAACAAGATAAAGCCCCGTGCCAACCAATATTGGTGAGGCGTACCGTTCTCGATGAAGTTCATCAAGACAGTCTCGGCATTCTTATCATCCTTATTATCATAATACAATTGAGCCAATAGATATTTAGCCTCCGCCCCGTGTATCGTACGGGTATCCTTGCTGATCTCCTTCAAGTCGGCCAACGCCTTGTTCTCCTGCTTCAAGCTGATATAAGCCTTCGCACGGACATAACGGGCCTCGGACATAATCTCGGGAGATAGCTTCGGTTCCTTCAGCAAATCGTTGGCGGCAAGCAAAGCCTCTTGCGGCTGACCGGTCAACTCGGCGCAACGCATCAAGCCCAATTTAGCGGCCTCCTTATTCTCCGGATTCTCCGCTACCGCCTGTAGATGCTTGAAACTTTCCATAGCGGCGGCGTAATCCTTATCCAGATACTCGATCTCAGCCTTACGAGCCCAAGACTCTTCCCTGAATTTCGTATCACCGCTCTCCAATACCAACGAGAACAGACGTTTCGCCTCCTCCAGATCTTTCTTGGCAAAAGCGATACTTGCCAAATAGAAATTAGCGTTCGAGCTAAACGCTCCCTGCGGGAAGGTTTGCAAATAATTCGTCAAGCTACGACGAGCGCCCTCATTATCGCCTCGCATAAATAACTTCTCGGCCGCCAGATAGGTCAAGGAGTCTTGCTCACTCACCTCGAAACGAACATTTCCACCTAACGAATTCGCATAGGCGGCAAACGAATTGATATCGTTCAGCTCGATATATACGGACTTCAAGTCTTGCAAGGCCACTTTCGCCTCCTCGCTACCCGGATAATTGCTAATCACGCTCTTATAAGCGTCGGCCGCTTTCTCCGGCTGATTGTCGTTGAAGTAAATCAAACCAAGCTGTACGCCGGCCTTACGAGCCAGACTGCTTTGCGGGAAATCACGCATCAATTGCTCAAAGCTTGCCGCAGCCGCTTGATTGTTATCCAATAACACGTAAGAACGTCCTTTCTCGAACAAGGCATCATCCACATATTGTGATTCCGGGAACTCACGGATCAAGCGATCCATCACGCTGATCTTTCCCTTATAATCTTTCTGCAATCCCAGCAAGAAGCCCTTCTGATACACCGAATAATCTCCGGCGGACGGTTGCAATTGCGCCGCACGGGTATAATTCTCTTCCGCCATAGCGAACTGACGGTTGTGGAATAAACAATCGCCGATACGATTATAAGCGTCCGCATAAGCCGGAGTCTGCTGATTGCTTTCCAGATTCACGTATTGACGGAAACGGTTCAACGCCTCGCCATACTCTTTCAATTTGAAGTAGCTGTAACCTAAGTTATAATGTGCCAAGGCATACATATCCGTATTACGTTGGCGGGTATTATTCAAATAGGTACGATAATCGGAAATCGCCTTGTTATACTCACCTTGGCGATAATAAGATTCCCCACGCCAGAAATAAGCGTCGTTACGAGATTCCAGATTATAAGCGCCCAACGAAATCGCACGGCTGAAAAGATCGACCGCCTTATCCAATTCCATATTCGTGAACGCCTGCGTTCCCAACTGGAATAAGATATCTTGCTTCGCCTCCAAGATCTTCGTGCTCGGATGCTTGATCTTATCGATAGAGTTCAGAGCCGCTTGATAGTTCTTGGTAGTCAAATAAACCTCCACCAGATAATCGTTTACCTTATCGGCATATTTGGAATTCGGGAAATCATTCAAGAAATCCTCGAAGATTGTCACCGACTCGCCAAAGCCAGTGAAAGCGGTCTCGTGGATCAATAAAGCGTAATTATACATAGCCGCCTCTTTCACTTGCTTATCGAAAGAAGAAGTCGCGGCAGCCTCGAAGGCCATACGGGCGTTATTCTTATCTTTTAATTTCAGATAACTTTGCCCCAGATACAGATAAGCGTTCTGCGACAGGGCATCGTTCTCACGTACGGTCCGCCCCAAAGCGTTCACGGCGCTACTGTAATTACCCTTATTGTAATAACATACGCCCAAGATATATAAATCGCCCCTCAACGGGCTATCCGTCGAGGATACATATTTACTCAGCATATTAATCGCCTGATCCTCATTTCCCAGATGATAGTAGGCGTTACCCATGATACGGTAAACCTCGCTATTGTTCTCGCTATCCGGATAAGAGGCTAGCAATTCCTTACCTTCGCTGATCACTTTCTCGTATTTATTCTGGATAAAATAAATTTGCGTGATATAGTACAAAGATCGCTCCTTATAATCAGGCAAGTCCTTCAAGCGGGTAAATTCCACCAAGGCATTGTTGTATTTACCGGTTGCGTAATCGATATAAGCGACATAATAGGTAGATGCTTCCCGGTACTTCGTTCCGATCTGCTCGATCCGTGCGAAATAACCACGGGCCTTCTCCATATCCCCAATTTGCAACAAGGAATAAGCCAAACGGAAACAATAAACCTCCTGTTGTTCCGGACTTAGCATATCAATGTTCGATTCGTTAAACCAAAAGATAGCTTTCTGATATTCTCCCTGTCCGAAATGGGCGGAACCGATCAAGAAGTTCACCTCGTCCGCATGACGGGAAGCCGGGTACACATCCAGATAATCTTTCAATAACTCAACGGCATTGGGACGGCCTTGCTCATAAGCGGAGTAGACCAACATATAATCGGCTTCTTGAATCAAGTCGGCATCCGTGGAATGCTGTTTATACGCCTCCAGCTTATCGATGCAACCTGAATAATTCTTCAAACTAAACAACTCCTTGCCTTCGACAAACAAACGGTTCGGCGCATCAAATTGATACGATCTCTGCCCGCTTGCCATGTGGCTGCCTACTACCAGACACAGCGGAATAAGTATTCTTTTCATCACTCATTTGCTTTTTAATACAAGCACTTACTTCAGTGCCTATTCGTTCTAATTCGCAAATATAAGTAATATGCGCCAAACAGAAGGCAAGTTCTATCAATATTTACCAAGATAGATCGGTACCGCCTTTCGGATAGAGTCTAAACCGAAGTCTTCCGGATTCACATCCTCCGGGCGAAGGATCACGATCTCGGCGGCATCATCTTCCGCATGCACGTTATTGAAATCATCTACCAAACACTCATAAAACATATCCAGCGTATGCACCTCAAAGCCGGAATACATATATAAATTAGGCAAGGAAAACAAATAACGGCAATTCTGGATATGCAACCCCGTCTCCTCCCTTACTTCCCGGCGAGCGGCCTCCTCCCCCGACTCAAACATATCGACGAAGCCACCGGGCAAATCCAATGTACCTTTAGCCGGCTCTTTTCCTCGGCGAACCAGTAACAACTCCCCCTTAGCGTTCTTTATGAAACAAGCGACAGCCGATGACGGGTTGAAATAATAAACAAAACCGCACGCCATACATTTTTTCGCTTTCTCGTTATGTTCCACGAAAGCTTTTGCCCCGCAAACCGGGCAAAACTGAAATTGATACAACGGATGTCTCATACTTTATGATTTATAATTCAATTAAAAACAACAAGCCGCACCTAAATATAGATGCGGCTTGCCTTATTTCGCAAATGTCTTTTCGTTATACGCAAAACCGGATTTAGACTTCCAAACCAGCGCTTTGGTCTCTTACTTCCCAACCCAAAGCACTTGCTCCTAATACGGCAGCGTCGCTCTCTTTCAATTGAGAGAATAATAATTTAGTCTTACCTGCGTAAACTTTCAACATATTTTTCTCCATTGAACGTTTAATCGGGTTCATGATCAAATCGCCAGCTTTCGTAAGACCGCCAAACAAAATGATAGCCTCCGGGCTAGAGAATGCTACGAAATCAGCGAAAGCCTCTCCCAACATAGAGCCGGTAGCCTCGAAAATCTCAAGAGCGATCTTATCATTCTTCATAGCTGCGTCGTATACGTCTTTTGAAGTGATTTCATCCGGATCCAAGTCGCGAAGAACACTCTCGTCCTTACGGATTTCCAGATATTCACGAGCCGTACGAGCCACACCGGTAGCTGAAGCATAAGCCTCCAGACATCCTTGGCGACCGCAACCGCACTGACGACCATTGTTACGACGCATGATAACGTGGCCCAACTCGCCGGCAAAACCGTCATGTCCGTATACCAAGTTACCACCGATTACGATACCGCTACCCACGCCAGTACCCAAAGTGATCACGATAAAATCTTTCATACCGCGAGCGGCTCCATAAGTCATCTCACCGATAGCGGCAGCGTTGGCGTCGTTTGTTAAAGCAACAGGAATACCATCGATCTGTTCGCTGATCAATTGAGCCAAAGGAATCTTACCTTTCCAAGGCAAGTTCGGAGCGAATTCGATACATCCGTTGAAAAAGTTTCCGTTCGGAGCACCTACACCCACACCTTTAATCTTATCCGGACCACCAGCCTGATCAATAACAGACTTCAGACCTTTAGCTAATTCCGCTACATAGTCATTAACGTCTGCATATTTACCAGTCTTAATTGATCCACTATACAAGATTGTTCCTCTTGCGTCAACTACACCAAAAACAGTGTTGGTACCACCTATATCGATACCTACTACATAAGGCTTCTCCATGATTTTATATTTAGGATTAATAATGATTTTCCTCTTTCTGGGTAGCAAATATAAGAGGTTTAACACAAGTTGCAATACGATTTGAAGAAAATTTTACAGATTCCTGTCATTTTATCTTCTTTTTTCGAAAACTTATGTTAAGCAACATTGTTATATAATAATGGAGAATTATCGCAACGGTAATATCTCGATCCAATAGTCATCCGGATCATTAATAAAATACAATCCCATCTTGGTATTCTCGAAGCAAACCGCTCCCATTTCCTTGTGGTATTTACGTACCTCCTCATAATCGCCGGCTACCCGGAAACAAAGATGGCTCTCATTGTCGCCTAGCTCATAAGGTTCTTTCCGGTCACGCAGCCAAGTCAGCTCCATCAAGAAACCGGTTTGCTCATCCGTTAAATAAACCAATATAAAAGAACCGTCTTCCGCGACCTTTCGATGATGCTCTTTCAACCCCAACGCTTTGTTATAAAAAGCGATACTTTTCTCCAAATCTAATACGTTAATATTGAAATGGTCAAATCTGCCTTTAACTTCCATACCTAAATAAATTTATATGTTTTCTAAAACCTATACATTAATAATATATTATATATCGGTACCCTCACCCGGTACAGAAAGGACAACATACCGGCAACCTTTCGATTCGGCATACGGGGCAAAGGCCATGACCTCCGCCGGACGTTCCCAGAAATGCATCGGCACAAAGATACCGGTCCTTATCCGGTCGATGAATTGTTGGGCACCTCGCATAAAATCGGTCCCTAAGCGGGGATCTACCGGAAACATGACAACATCCATCGCCTGCGTATATTTCGCTATTATATCCAGTTCTTTCAGGTAATTCCCTTCCGCCTCCGCAACTTCCTGTGGAGTAGACTCATCTTTCCAATGCCAATTATTCAAGTCTCCGGCATGAAAAATCAGTTTACCTTGCGCCTCGATCAAAAAAGAGATACCGACATCGGTCGATCCGAACGCCCTAATCGTTAAATGCTCATCTTGGTACACATCTCCCTTCTTCATATAAAAAGCGTCCTCGGCTTTTGCCCGGCGGCGTTTCAAGATATCCTTGGAGAAAATATATTTGATATCGTCTTTCTCCTCTTTCCATTTCAACACGTCCGGATTAAAATGATCCGGATGGAAATGTGATGCCAATACGTACAACGTCCCCGGACGTTTTAATAGCTCCCCACGCACAAACCCCTTCGCTGGGTCCGGATTCGTATCTTTGAAATAATCGATCAAGATGGAGAAGCCTTCCGCCTCTACAACAAACCCGCTATGATAAATATACACCAGTCTCATCCTATTCTCTTTATTTGTTTATTAAAAAACACCGAAACCCTCCGGGTTGTTGACTTCATGCCGCAAATATACAAAACGGTCAGACATATCACATGCCTGACCGATACAGATTATTAACCTACGATTTATTTCCAATTCTCATTCTGGACTAAAACGCCTTCCATGGTCACGATTTGATCATTCGGGATCGGAAGAGTTACCCATTTAGCGTTATAAACGCAGTTGGCAAACTTTCCGAGATGCTTCTTCTCGTAAGTGATATAATTACTTATCTCATCGTACGCTATTCCCCAACGAGCTAAGTCGTACCAGCGATGACCTTCCATCGCCAACTCTAATTTACGCTCGAAACGTAAAGCGGCTAAAGCACCACCCTTGCTGTTGAATTGCGAATCCGGATACAAACCTACACGATAATTAGCCGCAGCGTTCGAATCCAACTTCCCATTCACTTTATCATCCAAGACATAAGATGTAGAAGTGGGCAACATCGTGGCAGCATCAACGCCCTTCACATACGAGTTTGCCGCACGGGCACGTACCTCATTTATATACTTCCCGGCCTCCTTATAATTTCCGTCGTGAATCAAGACTTCGGCATACCAAAGTAAAACATCCGCATAACGGATCAAATGGTAATTCTTGGCTGTAGAACTCGTCTCCGTAGATACGCTCGTACCGCCTTTATCCGCTTTTTTCGGTTGCCGCTTCTTATTCATATAAGGACCACCATTCGCGATATCACGTACCCACCCATCCAAGATAGAAGGAACCGTCCAGTCCCAATAAGGGACATCAAAACGACCGGTACTGATATCCAGACGAGGATCGGTAAAAACCTCTAAATCCGTATGTGGAATATTATCTGTCAAGGTAGTCAACGCCGGTTTATCTTGATATGATTTATCCAGATACGGCAAACCATTCTCGTCTACGATATGTGAGTTTACCAACTCATAGGAAGGTTGATAGAAACCCCATCCGGATGTGCCCATACCTCCCGGAGGAGCCGTATGCCATGAACCTTCGATAGAGTTCGTGATTACCTGAGAACCAGAGATAGTCCGCTGTATATCGAACACGGACTCACCGCTCCAATCGGCACTACCTGCCGTAAACAAATCCTCATAAGTATCCGCTAGTTTGAATTTCGTGCCATTATTATCCTGCCCATTCGCGATAATAGCCTCCAATAAAGCCTTGGCATCCGCCCAATGATCGGAAGAACCATTCGTACCGTTATAGGGTGAAGACTGATACAGCCTCAATTTTGCCAAGAAAGCGGCGGCGGCCCATTTATTGACACGTCCTTTATCGCTCGCCCAAATATCCGGCAGGTTATCATAAGCGAACTGTAAATCCTCGGCCACCTTATCCCATATGTAAATATAATTGCCAGACTCATCCACATTGGAAACTTTTGGGTTTACATCGCTAGCGAACTCCTCGCTTCCCACGTAAGGAATAGCGGCACCAAATAATTTCATTCCCTCAAAATGCCAGAATCCGCGGAAGAATCGGGCTTGGGCGATCGCTTCGGTATAAAAATCCTTTGATACGCCTTTTACGGAAGAAAGCTCGTCCTTGATCTTATCGATCATATTAATCACGTTGTTCGCACGATAGACACCTTCATAAACCACTTTCCATTTGGTATTCAAATATCCGTTGTCCGTAGTGATCGCATACGTTTCCAAGTTCGTAAAGTCAGACTGGTCCGTAAACGTAGACCCTTTATTCGCACTTCCACCCAGTACATCGCCATAGGCATAATTTGTCAAAGGAGCCGCAAAATACTCCTGTGTAAGCATCGATGAATACATTCCTGTAATCGCATAATTTATGCCTTCCTGATTCAGTAACTCTTCTTCACTGACCGCACCCACCGGCTTCACATCCAAGAAGTCAGAGCAAGAGGTCATCGCTCCTAATGAAGACGCCACTAACATTGAATATATAAATAGTCTTTTCATACTGTTTTTTTTAATCGTTATCAATATCCTTATCGAAATTCCTTTTAGAAAGAAATATTCACGCCTAAAATGAACTGGCGTGGCATACCATAAGAACCGTAGTCGATACCTTTCATCATATCGTTACTGCTATCTTCATTATTGCTACGAACCTCCGGATCCAAACCAGAATAGCCTGTTAATGTAAACACATTGGAAACCTGACCGTAAACACGAATCTTCTCAAATTTGATCTTACTCAAGATACTCTTTGGCAACGTATAACCGAGCGTCAATGTCTGCATACGCAAGTATGAACCGTCTTCTATATAAGTAGAATTGGATTCATTAGCCGCCTCCGTACCTTCATTAGATGTACCAGCCCATAATGGATAGATACCATCCGGGTTTGTAACGGGATCCCAAGAGTTTTCCAAGCGATCTTTAGAGAAGTTACTTTGTAATGCCCCGAAATGCGTATAATACTGATAATGTTTATACAAGTCGTTACCTACAGAGAAATAAAGGAATGTACTCAAATCAAAACCTTTCCAACCAACACTAAGGTTCACACCTCCCGTGAAGTCCGGATGCGGATTACCGATAATCGTACGGTCTTCCGCTCCAATCTTTCCATCTCCGTTCACGTCACGAATCTTATAACGACCTACCCATGATTGAGGATTCAAGCTGGCCTCGTCCGCCACGGCATACGGTAAAATCGTTTTTCCATCCGCGGTCTTATAGTTCAGCACATCTTGTTCACTCGTATAGATTCCATCCACTTGATAACCGTAGAACATCGCTACCGGTTGCCCTACCGTGGTGATGTTTACCTTACTCAAACGCGTATTCGTAAATAGATCCGAAGAACCTAATTGGGTAACCTTATTCTTATAGGTTGAGATATTGGCGTTTACCGAGTAACTAAAATCACCGACTTTATCTCTCCAGCCCACACTGAAATCAAGACCTTTATTCTGCATATCGCCAATATTGATCTTTGGCTTAGTAGCGTTACCGGCCAAAGCGGACCAGTTAGCGTTCACCAACAAATCTGAAGTCTTCTTAATATAATAATCGATACTTCCGGTCAAACGATTATTCAACGCCGTTACGTCTAAACCGACGTTAAACATCTTGGTTGTTTCCCACTTAGCATTCACATCCCCCAGATTTGAGATCGCATAGCCCGGAGACGCCCCTGAATCCGCACCTGTGATTCCATATAAATAATCATTTCCGGTCGCATATTGAAACGCATAATTATAGGCTCCGATATTAGAGTTACCGGTCGTTCCATAACCCGCACGCACCTTTAAATCATCCAACCACGTACGTGTCTTTTCCATAAAGACCTCATCCGACATACGCCAGCCTAAAGAAAGAGAAGGGAATGTACCCCAGCGGTTATCCTCGCCAAACCGGGAAGAAGCATCCCGGCGAACCGTTACAGTTGCCAAGTATTTACCTTTATAGGAATAATCGCCACGGAAAAACAAGCCGAACATCGTACTTTTATCAAACATTTTTCCTTCATTCTTCATATTGTCGGAAGAACCATTGTTTAATATCCATGTATTGGGATTATTCTCGAAGATATAATCATAGCGAATGGCTTTCATGCTTCGTCCCACACCAAATTTCATAGCTTCCGTACCGATCATAAATGTCACGTCATGATCTTCATTGAATTTCGTCTTATAAGTCGCCGTATTGGTCCACTGATAATCCAACCTCCAATTCGCGTTTTCCTCCAGATAATTTTGAGATTGCCCCTCTTTATTGGTAGCGATCGTCTTCTCACTCAACGCTTGGCTCCACATACCCATCAAACGAACACTGAACTGCGTACGAAGACTCAGGCCTTTGATCGGTTTCAACTCGGCGAAAGCCGCACTTTGCAATCGCATGAAACGAGTCCAATCATCCTGTTGATTCATGGCCGTCTGATAAGCCGTATTCGCACGTCCACCTTCCGAGGCCTGTGATCCCGCATAATCGCCACCGACATTATAAACAGGTACCCATGGCTGGATCGTATATGTTTGGGCGAATACGCTCGCATCGCCTTGACGCCCCCGCTCACCGCCCATCTCCATTACGGCGATATTGGAATTCTGGCCTATCGTGAAATATTTATTCGCGTTATAAGTAGAGTTGGCACGCAGTGAATAACGTTTAAAGAAAGAAGAGATAATCGTTCCTTCCCGATTAGTATAGCCTAAAGAGGCCGAGTAAGTTCCTTTCTCTCCACCTCCCAATAAAGAGATCTGATGATCCTGTACTTTACCCGTACGAGTCACCATATCATACCAATTCGTTCCTTTCCGGGCCTCCGCTTCCGAATATCCATCTTCCAACATCTGATAATAAGCGGAACGTGACCACGAACTACTACCATCCGGTTTATAGGAAGCCACCCACGCATCGATACTACCAAACTGCGAGATTACTTGATCTTTTGATAAACCGGCCGGTTTAATCGCATAAGGCATCGTCAATTCATCTTTATCGTTCAACGATCCGAATTGAGGATGAGCGGTAGGTGTTTGTCCACGATAATCCCGCACGTTTCTCATACCTTGTGCTTGCCATTCCATCGCCTCCCATCCATTCAACAAATCATAACCACTATTCGCCATCTTCGCCACACCAAAGTAACCATCATAAGATACTCGTACCCGGCCGCTTTTAGTTCCTTGCTTTGTCGTGATAATGATTACACCATTCGCTCCTTGCGCACCGTAAATCGCAGTAGCAGAAGCATCTTTCAAGACTTGCAAAGACTCGATATCATTCGGATTGACCGCGTCGATATCCACATTCGAGACACCGTCCACAACAATCAATGGGTCCGAACCATTCAACGAGCCGACACCACGGATACGGATAGTCGTCTCACCACTAGGTCCACCCGAGTTCGAGATATACACACCGGAAGCCTTTCCCTGCAAGGCTTCTGAGAATGTCGCTACCGGAGTCTCCTTCAACTCTTCCGTAGATACGACAGCGACAGACCCCGTAATATCTTTCTTCGCTTGGGTACCATAACCGACAACAACGACCTCATCCAAGGCTTGTGTGTCTTCCGCTAATTTTACTTTGATATTGTTCTGGCTATTCTTCAGAGAGATCTCTTGAGTTACATAGCCAATGTAAGATACCACCAATATGGCATTATCCGGCACACCATCAAGTATGACACGTCCGTCCATATCGGAAATATTTCCGATAGTTGTCCCTTTAACAAGGACATTCGCTCCAACAATTGGTCCTGCTTTGTCTGAAATAACGCAAGTGACTCTACGTCCATCTTGTTGCAGGGCATTGCCCCTTACGTCTGGTGTTAAATCGCCTACTTCAGTGGCCATGACTGGACTTGCGCCACATAAGAATAAAGAGGCTCCTAGAAACACCTGTTTCCATAATACTACATTATTCATACAACATTAGATTTTAAGGTATAAATCAATAAAAAACACAATCTAACAGCAAAATGATCTTTCCATATACAACAACATTCTAGATTTCAGTAAATTTCTGAATACTTATGGTCTAAATGTTTTTTCATAAACGACTAGCCTAAACGATCGTTTCTATTAGTCGTTTGTAAAGGTCTGTTTTTTTTTCGACACGTGCAACTTTTTGTTGATTTTTTTTTATTTTATCTTATTGCTAATGGGAGAGATAACCCTTCATCGATCTAAAAAAAGCTTTTCTTTTTCAAATCATCATTTCCTCTTTTCAAAAACGCAAGATTTAAACGATCGTTTAG